>NZ_JAUZUU010000002.1:0-283793 GCF_031844225.1 Acinetobacter sp. RRD8 | reverse complement strand
AGGTTTCTTCAAAACTGATTATTAGGGAGGTAAGTTTTATTTCTCTATCTATATAAAAGGAGACTAATTAATAGGCTCCTTTTATATTATCTGTCGATAACATCCATTTGTAGAAAATAGCATTAAATGGATCACTTTACGTTAATGTAATAATTTCGAAATATGTGTCAAAAATCTCATAGCAACTATCATTTACTGCTTATATGTCACATGAGGTGAGTGAAATATTTTGGTGGCATAAAATTAAAACCATAAGATGAAATAATTTTTAACTATGGCTTTCTTAGAAGTTTTTTACGAAAATTACTTATATTTGTTGGGATTATTTCATTAATATTTTGAAGTGAAAGATAATGCCATAATAATTTATGACATTATCTTTTTGTTTTTTCTGGATTTCAGCTTATAGTTTAATTTATTTCAGCTTATGCTTTATAAATTTCAACTTATGCTTTAATTTAGAATTTTAAGCTAAACCTTACCAGCTTAACGCACCGCCAGTTTGGTAATCTGTTACGCGCGTCTCGAAGAAATTCTTCTCTTTACGCAAGTCCATCATTTCTGACATCCACTGGAACGGGTTGTTCACGCCAGCAAACTGTTCAGGCAAGCCTAATTGCGCCAGACGACGGTTAGCAATGAACTTTAGGTATTCTTCCATCATGCCAGCATTCATACCGAGTACACCGCGTGGCATTGTGTCACGTGCATATTCGATTTCCAGCATCGTACCTTCAAGAATCATCTGAATGATTTCTTCCTGGAATTCAGTCGTCCATAAACCCGGGTTTTCGATCTTGATCTGGTTGATCATATCGATACCGAAGTTCAGGTGCATTGACTCGTCACGCAGGATGTACTGGAATTGCTCGGCAACACCATTCATCTTGTTACGACGGCCCATCGACAGGATCTGGCTGAAACCGCAGTAGAAGAAGATACCTTCAAGTACACAATAGAATGCGATCAGGTTGCGAAGCAGAATCTGGTCGTTTTCAGGTGTACCGGTTTTGAAAGTAGGATCACTTAAAGACTGAGTATATTTCAGGCCCCACGCTGCTTTACGTGCCACTGACGGTACTTCGCGGTACATGTTGAAGACTTCGCCTTCATCCATACCTAAAGATTCGATACAGTACTGGTAAGCGTGTGTGTGAATCGCTTCTTCAAACGCCTGACGCAAGATATACTGACGGCATTCAGGGTTGGTAATATGACGGTAAATCGCCAGTACCAGATTGTTTGCAACCAGTGAATCGGCAGTTGAGAAGAAACCGAGTGAACGCATCACGATGGTACGTTCATCTTCAGTCAAGCCATTTTCAGACTTCCACAGCGCGATGTCGTGGTTCATGTTGACTTCTTGCGGCATCCAGTGGTTTGCACATCCGTCCAGATACTTCTGCCAAGCCCATTCGTATTTGAATGGAACAAGCTGGTTCAAGTCAGCACGACAGTTGATCATTGCCTTGTCGTCAACCTGGACACGCTGCGCACCCATTTCAAGCTCTTCCAGGCCTGGAGCTACATCAAGTTGCTCTAGGGAAGCAGATGCTCTTGCCAGCGAATCGGTTGGATTTGATCCTCGGTTTTGAGTGGCTCTAAGGGGTTGTGCAGCTGCCACATCCGGCGATGCGTTGCCTGCATCAGATACCATCTGTGAATTAGACGTTTTTTGCGGCTCGACGGGCGCAGGCTGCTGTTCAGGTGCAGCCGGTTTTTGCGAATCATCTTCGAAATCGTCCCAACTTAGGATAGACATATCAATTCTCTCTACGTTGCTTTATATCTTTTATGAGACATTCAGCTTGGCTGAGATGTCTTACTATACGCTCAATTTGTTTAAGCAAAATTAAGTTTTGTCGATGAATGCTCTAGTTTTATACAGGAGCAATGATCCCCACTACTTATTTTGCTTACGCTGCTGGCGAACTTTGAACCAGAAGTAAGCAATGGGTAAATAAAAGGTAATACCAAAGGAAATCAGCAATGCCGCAAGTCCTAACATGTAGTTATGAGTCATATGAGGCATTGAGGTTTCCTTTTATTTAAATTGAGAGGCTTTTCAACCTCTCATTGTGTTACCAAAAACTTAATTGATTTGGGTAACTGCGACAGTGTGCACAAACATTTTCCCACCGATTAAATCGGTATCTAACATAAGCGCGAACACTAACGCCTTGAGGATAAGTACAATTACTCATCGGTCAGCTCCTAATTACAAAATGGAGCTTTCAGAGGAGTGACTCACACTCTAAATTTTGCTAAAGTAGTCAGCGTTAAGTCCGCTAAAATTTAACACAGATTACCTTTGTTACTTTCTAGAGTGTTGCTAAACCTCTGAAAGCTTGGGTTTTCAAATCAATGGTCTGTCACTTGTGATAGGCCATTTTTTATTGCTTAAAATTTATAAAACTCTTATGTCCGCACCTCCTTTTTTAATTTCATTCAGTTTGGAATCCCCCTAAATCCCCCTTTAAAAAGGGGGACTTTCTCCCTCCTTTATTAAAGGAGGGTCGGGGAGGATTTTTAAAACCTGTCAGATTACTGACAAGCTTCACAATCAGGATTGTCAATTGAACATGCCATTGGCACGGGAGCCGCTTGAGCAAAACCTTCTTCCTCTGCAGGAGCTTCAGGTTTTTGCGCTTCAACTACAGGAGCTGCTGCTACAACAGGAGCCGCAACAGTTGCAGGTTTAACTGCATTCAATGCGCCAGTGTTAATAGTCGATTTCTCAGCAGAAGTCGCACCCAAAGCACGTAGGTAATAAGTGGTTTTCAGACCACGTAACCAGGCCATCTTGTAAGTGATGTCCAGTTTCTTACCGTTTGCACCAGCGATGTAAAGGTTCAGCGACTGCGCTTGGTCGATCCATTTTTGACGACGTGAAGCAGCATCCACGATCCAGCGAGTTTCAACTTCAAATGCAGTCGCGAAGATGGCTTTAAGCTCTTCAGGAATACGAGAAATCTTCTGAACAGAACCTTCGAAGTGTTTCAGGTCGTTGACCATTACCGCATCCCAAAGACCACGTTCTTTCAGTGCACGCACCAGGTACGGGTTAATCACGGTGAATTCACCAGACAGGTTGGATTTCACATACAAGTTCTGGAAGGTTGGCTCGATTGACTGAGACACGCCACAGATGTTTGAAATCGTTGCTGTTGGTGCAATCGCCATTACGTTCGAGTTACGCATACCGTCTTTTTGAACTTTGGCACGTAACGTGTCCCAGTCCAGACGTTGAGTGCGGTCGACTTCGAACATGCGTTCAGGGCGAGTTTTCGCAACCAGATCAAGCGAGTCGATTGGCAGGATACCTTGATCCCACAATGAACCCTTGAATGTTTCGTATGTACCACGTTCAACAGCCAAATCGCTAGAGGTTGAAATCGCATAGTATGAGATTACTTCCATCGATTCATCAGCAAACTCAACCGCAGCATCAGAACCATAAGCAAGGTTCATCTCATACAGTGCATCCTGGAAGCCCATGATACCCATACCAACCGGACGGTGTTTCAGGTTCGAGTTGCGTGCTTGTGGAACAGCGTAGTAGTTGATGTCAATTACGTTGTCCAGCATACGAACTGCAGTTTTTACTGTACGTGCCAGTTTTTCACGATCAAGAACACCACCTTGAACGTGTTGTACCAGGTTGATCGAACCTAGGTTACATACCGCGATTTCTTCTTTGCTGGTGTTCAAAGTAATTTCTGTACACAGGTTAGAAGAATGAACTACACCTACGTGTTGCTGTGGTGAACGCAGATTACATACGTCTTTGAATGTGATCCACGGGTGACCTGTTTCAAACAGCATCGACAGCATTTTGCGCCACAAATCTTTTGCACGGATTTTCTTGTGCAACATGTTTGTTTCTTTGGCAATCGCTTCGTAGTGTGCATAACGCTCAGCGAATGCAGCACCAGTCAAATCATGCAGATCAGGCGTTTCAGAAGGCGTGAATAAAGTCCATTCAGCATCTTCGAATACACGTTGCATGAACAGGTCAGGAACCCAGTTCGCAGTGTTCATGTCATGGGTACGACGACGGTCATCACCGGTGTTCTTACGCAGTTCAAGAAATTCTTCGATGTCCAGGTGCCAGGTTTCTAAGTATGCACAAACTGCACCTTTACGCTTACCACCTTGGTTAACCGCAACAGCAGTATCGTTCGCTACTTTCAGGAACGGAACTACACCTTGCGACTTACCGTTAGTTCCTTTGATGTAGGAGTTCAAGGCACGAACTGGTGTCCAGTCGTTACCTAAACCACCTGCCCATTTAGACAGCATTGCGTTATCACGCATTGCGCCATAGATGTCGTACAGGTCATCATCAATTGTAGTCAAGTAACAGCTCGATAATTGTGGACGTAGCGTACCTGAGTTAAACAGGGTAGGCGTCGAAGCCATGTAGTCGAAGCTAGACAATAAGTTATAGAACTCAATCGCGCGCTCTTCACGGTTTTCTTCATTGAGCGACAAGCCCATAGAAACACGCATAAAGAACAATTGCGGAAGTTCGAAACGTACGCCATCTGAATGGATGAAGTAACGGTCAAATAATGTTTGCAGACCTAGGTAAGTAAATTGGTTAGAGCGTTCCGGTTGAATCGCCGCTGCCAGTTTCGCCAAGTCAAAGTTCAATAATTCTGGAGAAAGCAGCTCAAGCTCAATCCCTTTTTTCAGGTAAGTTTCCAGCGCATCGCCTTCAACTGTATCTACAGGTAGACCCAGGAATTTCAAACCAGTCGCAACCAGGTCATCACGCAATAAACGTGCAGTCACATATGTATAGTTAGGCTCTTGCTCAATACGGGTACGGGTCGCCATCATCATCGTGGTTGAGATGTCCGACTCTTTTACGCCGTTGTACAAGTTTTTCACGGTCTCATCGACAATGGCTTGTACATCAATGCCTTCAAGGCCTTCTGCTGCTTTAGTAACATGCGCAGTTAAAGCACTTAAATCTAGTGGCTTGAGTTTGCCTTCAGCATCGGTAATTTGCAGGGTCGGGTGATGATGTGCACCTAACTGTTTACGTGCTTCAGAACGTTGTTCACGGTAAATGACATAAGAGCGTGCAACTTTCTGTTCGCCCGTACGCATTAGCGCAAGTTCAACTTGGTCTTGAATTTCTTCAATATGAATCGTTCCGCCAGAAGGTAAACGACGTTTAAAGGTATTTAATACCATTTCCGTCAGTTGCTCGATACGATCATGGATCCGGCTCGAGTCAGCGCTTTGTTGGCCTTCAACCGCCAAAAACGCTTTACCAATTGCGACAGAAATTTTTTCTGCATCAAAAGCGGCAACATCACCGGTGCGTTTAATCACCTGAAGTTGACCAGGAGTTGAAGTGATTACGCTCATGTTAGCATAGCTCCATTGTCATCTATTTTTATGTTTATAGACCGTTTGAACTGGGCAAAATTCGTGCCACAGTGTTTGAGGAATAAACACAAGACCTAGTGGTTTTAAAATTAATTGAACACAAGATACGGGAAAATTTAGGGTAGATCAATATTGACATTTAGCTAAATATTTTTCTTAAGTTGTGCTTTAATCCTTGTAAAAATATCGCTATTTTTATTGATTTTTGTATAAGCCTTATCAGGCAAGGCATAGCATAACAAAGTCCAAAGAAAGTGCTTATAGATAACACTGTGGATAACTAAAAAGGGCTGAATCAAGCAGTCATATTTTGTCCATGTAATAGTTGTGTAAATCGCAAATCAGATCTAAGCCACTGTTTCAAGCATAATTGTCCAAAAAATGCACGATAAAATATTACAAAATGCTATCTTGATGTATCAGTTTGGTGAACGCTATCTTGTTTACAATGTAAACGTGTGTATATTGCAAGCATATTAAAAACGTATCTATTGGATTTCAAAAGGATACGCCTATAGCGTAGATCCACCAAATAAGGGGCAATACATGAGCCAAGAAGAAAAGTTACCCAAGATTTTAATTGTTGAAGATGATGAGCGTCTTGCTCGTTTAACACAAGAATACCTCATCCGTAATGGTCTTGAGGTTGGGGTAGAGCCGGATGGCAACCGTGCTATTCGTCGTATTATTGCTGAGCAACCAGACATGGTGGTTCTAGATGTCATGTTGCCAGGTGCTGATGGTTTGACCATCTGTCGTGAAGTTCGTCCACATTATCATCAACCGATTTTAATGCTGACTGCACGTACTGAAGATATGGATCAGGTCTTAGGTCTGGAAATGGGTGCGGACGACTATGTCGCTAAACCGGTTCAGCCACGTGTCCTATTGGCTCGTATTCGTGCTTTATTACGCCGTACTGACAAAGTGCCTGAAGATGAAGTGGCTCAGCGCATCGAATTTGATGACCTGGTGATCGACAATGGTGGTCGTTCAGTGACCTTAAATGGTGAGCTGGTTGACTTTACCAGTGCAGAATATGACCTGTTGTGGCTGCTGGCTTCAAATGCGGGCCGCATCCTGTCACGTGAAGATATTTTCGAGCGTTTACGTGGTATCGAATATGATGGTCAAGACCGTTCAATCGATGTGCGTATTTCTCGTATCCGTCCAAAAATCGGTGACGACCCAGAAAATCCGAAGCGTATTAAAACAGTACGTAGTAAAGGTTATCTTTTTGTTAAAGAGACCAATGGTCTTTAAGCAAATGTGGTTTGTTGCTTGAACAAGCAGGATAAATTATAGGTGTTTAAACACAGTATATTTTTGCGTATATACGCAGGACTCGTCATCCTTGTCGTCTTGGTGGCAGTGTTCGGCTATTTGTTGGTACAGATTATCAACTATCAGCGTGCGCAAGAATATCGCGAATCCCTGACTGATGGTATGGCATATATCATCAGTGAGGGGGTTGCACGCCAGCCAAATCTCCAGCAAAAAATGGATTGGGTTTCTGATGCCTCCGATTTGCTTGAATTGCCCATTCACTATGTAGAAGCCAGCAAGGTCGACATTACCCGTGCTGAAGGGCGCCGTATTGCCGAACGAAAAGCGGTGGTGCGTTGGGACGCTGAATCGGGTATTGCCTATATTGTAGTTGGGCTGCGTGATGACCCGGGTCATTACCTTTATATTAAGGCTGACAGCATTACTGAGCGCCAGATGAAGGCCTTACCAGTCTTTATCCTGGATTATCTGGTCTACTATCCAGGTCAGGAAAAAGAATACCTGGCTCGTATTCAGGATTATTTTTCTTATCCGGTTTCCATCGAAAACGTCCAGAATCTACCTTTAGACTCCGAGCAAATCGGACGTCTGCGTCTGGACCATAGCATCATTTTATACCGCGATAATGCCTCTATTCGTGGCACCACGATTTCAATTATTTCACCGATTCCTGGTTCGACTTCGCAAGTATTGGTCATGGGGCCGGTACCCTTGTTTAACTGGATGCCATTCCAGTTGGCGACCGGTATTACCTTATTAAGTCTTTTTGTGTTGAGTCTGGGTGTTTATGGTCTTTTGGTTCCGATGCAGCGTAAGTTGCGTGAAGTCAGCTATGCCTTAAACAAAATGAAATCGGGTAATATGTCATTGCGTCTTCCTGTGGAAGGCAGTGACGAGATGTCTACACTGGCGTCTAGCTATAACAATATGTCAGATCATATCCAGCGTTTGATCGAAGCGCAGCGTGAGTTGATGCGTGCGGTGTCGCATGAGTTGCGTACACCGGTGGCACGAATCCGCTTTGGTGTGGAAATGATGGCGGATGAAGATGACTACGATTATCGTCTGCAACAGGTGGAACAGATTGATAAAGATATTGAGGCGCTGAATACCTTGATTGATGAGATCATGACCTATGCCAAACTGGAACAGGGCATGCCGTCGATTGAGTTTGAGCAAATCGATCTGTATGACGTACTGAATCAGGTGGCACAAGAAACTGAAGCGCTGAAAACCCAGAAAATCATCGAATTACATCCAATGCCTGTTGCGGTCACAGTAGAGGCGGAGCGTCGTTATCTGCATCGTGTAATTCAGAATCTGGTCGGCAATGCTGTACGTTATTGCGATAATAAAATCTTGATTAGCGGCGGTCTGGATCAGGATGGTCAGGCCTATGTTTGCGTTGAAGATGACGGGCCGGGGATTCCGGAAATAGATCGTGCCCGCATTTTTGAAGCCTTTGCCCGACTGGATGATAGCCGTACCCGTGCTTCGGGTGGTTATGGTTTAGGTTTGTCGATTGTCAGCCGGATTGCGTACTGGTTTGGTGGTACGATTCAGGTGGATCAAAGTCCGACGCTGGGTGGCGCGCGTTTTACGATGACCTGGCCGGCACAGCGTTATGTCAAGAAGAGTAAGCGCAAGATGCTAGAAAAAAAGCCTGAGGAAGCGAGTGATCATTTAGCTTGATATTGTATAAATGATTTTAGTCATAAAAAACGATGCATCGGCATCGTTTTTTATTAGGAGCGATTTTTATTCCTGAATGGTCGCATCAGGTTCAATGAGTGATTTACCCTCTTTTAAGCTTTGTAGCGCTTCAGAGTTAAAGTCGATCACCAGTTTGGTATTTTTCGCATCGACGTTATAACGCTGAATCAGTTTTTGGTCGCCTGATAAGGTTTCGACTTTATATTCGTCAGCGATATTCATAATGCCATCCAGATTGATGCTGGAAGAAGCATGGTCCTCTTGAAAAAGTGCATGGATGTCACGTAAGTCAAAAGCTGCCTGGCTTATGTTGGGATTTTTCTGGATGTAATTTTCTATATGGCGAACCAGTAATTGAGCAAATAAAAAATAATTAGGTCGATGGGAAAAGCGTAGAGACATGCAAGGACTCCTTATTGTTACTTTATTAATGTCATGATGTGGTTTAGAAATAGAAATAACATATTCTGAATCAGTCCGTTGAGCATGTTGCAAAAAGACACAATTGCCAATCCAAGATTACCAAGTAGCTGCAGGGGGTAAAGCAACAGTTAAATATAAAAAATCATATTAAATATCAAGTTAAATCAATTGGTTTGAAAGAAAAAATAGTTGTTAAAATAAGTTTTTATCCGATTTAACTTGGATTCAATAGTGAAAAAGACTATATCTAAATGGGTGGGCGAGAAAAGCAGCTCATCGATCAGCCTATTTTCTGGAAGTGCTCTTTATAGAAAAATTAATAGATAATTAAAATTTAATTTAGGAAAACGATTAAAACGAATTCTGAATGATTAAAGTCAAATTAAATGCTGAAATGTCTAAAATATCATCCCAAAGACTAAGGCTTATAAACTAGCAAGTGAAATCCAAAATCAGGTACAATTGGCGGGATTAATTTTGTGTTTGGTGTATTTGAAGGCCAATACATACATTCTTTGTTAACAAATAGGCCTGCCAGGAGTTATCCCCGCATGAGTGCTATTACTCCATACGAATGGGCAATTATTGCCTTCGTGATCGGCGTTACATTTTTATGCGTCTTTATGCTGACTGTCCCATTACTCCTCGGGGGTAAATCATGGGGCCGTGCCAAGCAGGAGCAGTTTGAGTCAGGTGTAGTTAGCGCAGGTGGAGCTCGTATCCGCTTGTCTGCAAAGTTCTATTTAGTTGCAATTTTCTTTGTGGTGTTTGATTTAGAAGCACTTTATCTATATGCATGGGCAGTTTCTGTTCGTGAGGTAGGTTGGATTGGTTTTGCAACTGCAGCTATCTTTATCATAGTTTTACTTGTTGGTTTGATTTACGAATTATCGACAGGCGCACTCAATTGGGCACCTTCAGACAGACGTAAGGCAGCAGGAATTAAAGCTAAGATTGGTTCGCCAAATATGGATCTTGCAGAAATTACGCGCTTCAACTCGATTGAAGAATTGGTGATGGATCCAACGGGTCAAATCCCGGCTCAATCATCTGGTTTTGTGAAAAAGTCACAAACTCAATTATCTGATAAGGAGTAAGACGGGATGAAATATACATTAACCCGTGCGAATCCGAATGCTGACCAATATCCACTTCAGGAACGTATTGTTGTAGAAGATCCGTTGCTAGAAGAAGAAGTGAATAAAAATGTATTCATGACTCGCTTAGAGGATGTGGTACATACAGCAGTCAACTGGGGTCGTAAAAACTCAGTTTGGCCATTTAACTTTGGTACATCTTGCTGCTACGTAGAATATGCAACGACCTTGACCGGCGTGCATGACTTGTCACGTTTTGGTGCCGAGGTTATCCGTGCTTCACCGCGTCAGGCGGACTTAATGATTGTAGCGGGTACTTGCTTCGTAAAAATGGCGCCAGTAATTCAGCGTCTGTACGAACAGATGCTTGAACCAAAATGGGTCATTTCAATGGGTGCATGTGCCAACTCAGGTGGTATGTACGATATTTATTCAGTCGTACAAGGTGTGGATAAAATCATCCCGGTCGATGTGTATATTCCAGGTTGCCCACCACGTCCTGAAGCTTTGATTCAGGCATTGATGCTGTTGCAAGACCAGATTCAACTAGAGCGTCGTCCGCTTTCTGCGGTGATCGGTGATGATCTTAAGCCAGTGTATAAGCCAAAGATGATGCCGGAACGTGACCGTAAGAAAGACCAGCGTGTTGCTGTGAAGAACTTACGCTCTATGGATGAAATTAAATAATTTAAACGACAGGTTGTTTTGTTGTGCACCCGCTATGGGTGTAATTGTCGTTTAGGTTGACTGAATTTGTATTAAATAGGAAGCCAAGCCAATGGCTGAAACTGACATTGCTATGCCAGAATCAACGCCTGTTGATTCACGCCCAGCATTTGCCATTATTGAAGAACTCAAAACCAAATTTGGTGAGAACTTCTTTGTGCAAACGACTTTCGAGGATTTCCCGACAGTCTGGGTTGAGCGCGCACGTGTACAAGAAGTTTTAATGTTCTTGCGTACAGTGTCACGTCCTTACGTGATGTTGTTCGACTTGTCAGCGGTAGATGAGCGTCTGCGTACGCACCGCGACGGTTTACCTGCGTCTGACTTCACAGTGTTCTATCACTTGTTGTCGCTCGAGCGTAATACTGACATTCGTATTAAAGTTGCCTTAGCAGAAAGCGATTTGAATCTTCCGACGGCAACCAATATTTGGCCAAATGCCAACTGGTACGAACGTGAAGCTTACGATATGTTCGGGATCAATTTCGAAGGGCATCCAATGCTCCGTCGTATCTTGTTGCCAACCTATTGGGAAGGTCATCCGCTACGTAAAGAATATTCTGCACGTGCGACTGAATATACGCCGTATTTGCAAGATAAAGCCAAACAGGACTACGAACAGGAACATCTTCGCTTTGTCCCTGAAGATTGGGGTATGAAGCGCGGCAATGCCGATGAGGACTTCATGTTCCTGAACTTGGGTCCGAACCATCCATCTGCGCACGGTGCGTTCCGTGTGATCTTGCAGCTGGACGGTGAAGAAGTGAAAGACTGTGTGCCTGACATCGGTTATCACCACCGTGGTGTGGAAAAGATGGCTGAACGTCAAACCTGGCATTCATTCATTCCGTATACAGACCGTGTCGACTACCTCGGTGGTTGTGCGCAAAACATGCCTTACGTGCTTGGTGTAGAGCAAATGGCCGGTATTACTGTACCTGACCGTGCGCAATGTATCCGCGTGATGATGTCTGAACTGTTCCGTATCAATAACCACTTGCTGTTCATTGGTACTGCGATTCAGGATGCCGGCGGTATGACGCCAGTCTTCTACATGTTTGCTGACCGTCAGAAAATCTATGACGCAATTGAAGCGATCACCGGTTACCGTATGCATCCGGCATGGTTCCGTATCGGTGGTACCGCACACGACCTTCCAAACAACTGGCAGCACCTGATTCGTGAAATCCTGGACTGGATGCCGAAACGTTTGAAGGAATATCATACTGCAGCGCTGAAAAACTCAGTATTTGTGGGTCGTACCCGTAATGTTGCGCAATACGATGCAAAATCTGCATTGGCTTGGGGTGTAACAGGTACAGGTCTACGCGCTACAGGTATCGACTTTGACGTACGTAAATACCGCCCATATAGCGGTTATGAAAATTATGACTTCGAAGTGCCGGTTGAGTACGAAGGCGATGCCTATGCACGTGTCATCGTTCACTACCGTGAAATCGAAGAATCACTGAAAATTATCAAACAATGTTTAGATAATATGCCGTCTGGTGCGTACAAAGCAGACCATCCACTGGCTGTTCCACCACCAAAAGACAAGACATTACAAGATATTGAAACCTTGATTACGCACTTCCTGAGCGTATCTTGGGGTCCTGTAATGCCGGCGGGTGAAGCATCTGTGATGGCGGAAGTGGTGAAAGGCGCGTCGAACTACTACTTGACTTCAGACAAGTCAACCATGAGTTACCGTACCCGTATCCGTACACCAACCTTCACGCATTTACAGCAAATGCCTTCTGTGATTAACGGCAGCTTAATGTCTGACTTAATCATTTATTTAGCGACCATTGACGTCGTAATGGCTGACGTGGATCGCTAAGGGGTAATCGCATTATGATGATTTTGACTGATAAAAAGCCACGTGTGAATGTTGAAGGGATTTTGACTGCGGACGAAATTCACGATATCGAACATCACATGGGGCACTACCCATACCCACGTGCAGCGTGTCTAGATGCGCTGAAGTGTGTACAACGCCGTAATGGCTGGGTAGATGATGCGCAAATGAATGCCATCGCACAAATGCTGAGCATGAGCGTTGCAGACCTTGAAGGTGTGGCAACGTTCTATAACCGTATTTACCGTCAGCCGGTCGGTCGTCACGTAATTTTATTATGTGATTCGATTGCGTGTTTCTTGATGGGTGCGGAAACTTTGGCAGAAGCATTCCAGCGCGAATTAGGCATTTCTTTTGGTCAAACGACTGCAGATGGTCGTTTCACTTTGCTGCCAATTTGCTGTCTGGGCAACTGTGACAAAGGTCCAACCTTAATGATTGATGAAGACACGCACGGTCTGGTTGAAGTGACTTCGGTGAAACAGCTGTTGGAGAAGTATGTATGAATACTGAACCAAAACCAATTTATGGCGACGGTAACCCGGAAACGCATCCATTAACATGGCGTTTAAGCAAACAAGCCAACGTACGTAATGCAGATGATTACGAAGCGCTGGAAGGTTATGCAGGCTTTAAAAAAGCACTGACCATGTCGCCTAAAGATGTATTGGAAGTGGTTAAGGCAGCGACTGTTAAAGGTCGTGGTGGTGCAGGCTTCCCGGCAGGCATCAAATGGTCATTGATGGCGCCAAACGACAACTCAGGTCCACGTTACCTGATTTGTAATGCTGATGAGATGGAACCTGGTACCTTTAAGGACCGCTTGTTGATGGAAGATCTTCCTCATCAATTGATCGAAGGGATGCTGATTGCGGGTTATACGCTTGAAGCAACACACGGTTATATCTTTATCCGTGGCGAGTACATCGAAGCTGCCCAGTACTTAAATGAAGCACTTGAGCAAGTTCGTGCCAAAGGTTACTTAGGGGATAATATCCTTGGTACAGGCTGGAACTTCGAGTTACACGTGCATACTGGTGCGGGTCGTTATATCTGCGGTGAAGAAACTGCATTGATTAACTCGCTTGAAGGTCGCCGTGCCAACCCGCGTACCAAACCGCCATTCCCGCAAGTTGCAGGTGCTTGGGGTCGTCCTACGATTGTCAACAACGTAGAGACCTACAACAACTTACCGGCAATCATGCTGCGTGGTCCTGAATGGTATATCAACTTATCTGCGGGTAAGTCGAAAGATCCAGGCACCAAGATTTATGGTGCGTCAGGTAAGGTGAAATTCCCGGGTCTATGGGAACTTCCATTTGGTACAACAGCACGTGAAGTAATTGAAGACCATGCTGGTGGTATGCGCGACGGTTTGAAACTGAAAGCATGGTTACCGGGTGGTGCATCAACTGACTTCCTGGCCGCCGAGCATATTGATCTTCCTATGGATGCGGAAAGCATCATGAAAGCAGGTTCGCGTTTAGGGACTTGTCTGCTCATGGTGGTAGATGAAACCCAATGTATGGTTTCAGCGACACGTAACCTGGAAGAATTCTTTGCACGCGAATCATGTGGTTTCTGTACGCCTTGCCGTGATGGCTTACCTTGGGCTGTGAAAGCGCTGAAAGCACTGGAAGATGGCACAGGTAAGAAAGAAGATATCGATCACTTACAAGAACTGACTCGTAAGCTTTGGATTGGTAAAACTTTCTGTGCCCACGCACCGGGTGCAATGGAGCCGCTTATGGGCGCACTCAAATATTTCCGTGGCGAATTTGAAGCGAAGGTTGTGAATGCCGCCGCTCAAACCAGCAACGTAGAACAAGCTTAAGGAATTCGACTATGGCTACAATTCATGTCGATGGCAAATCGTATGAAGTCAACGGCTCGGAAAACTTGCTACAAGCATGTTTGAGTCTTGGCATTGATATCCCATACTTTTGTTGGCATCCATCCTTAGGTTCTGTCGGTTCTTGCCGTCAATGTGCCGTGACCCAGTACGCGAATCCAGAAGATACGCGTGGCCGTTTGGTCATGTCATGTATGACGCCTGCATCTGACAATACCTACATCTCGATTGAAGACAAAGAAGCCAAAGATTTCCGTGCTTCGATTGTTGAATTCTTGATGACCAACCACCCACACGACTGTCCAGTCTGTGAAGAAGGTGGTCACTGTCATTTACAAGATATGACTGTAATGACGCAGCATGACCGTCGTCGCTACCGTTTCACCAAACGTACTCATTACAACCAGGAGCTTGGCTCATTCATTTCCCACGAAATGAACCGTTGTATCGCGTGTTACCGTTGTGTGCGTTATTACAAAGACTACGCAGGTGGTACGGACTTCGGCGTGTATGCCAACGCATCACGTGTGTACTTTGGTCGTCCTGAATCAGGCACTCTAGAGTCTGAATTCTCGGGTAACCTGACTGAAGTATGTCCAACAGGTGTATTCACCGACAAAACTCATTCGGCTCGCTACAACCGTAAATGGGACATGCAGTATGCGCCAAGCGTATGCCAAGGCTGTTCTTCAGGTTGTAACATCTCTCCGGGTGAACGTTATGGCGAACTTCGCCGCGTAGAAAACCGTTATAACGGTGAAGTCAACCAGTACTTCCTATGCGACAAAGGCCGTTTCGGTACAGGTTATGTGAACCGTGAGGACCGTCCGCGTCAACCACAATTCCGTCAAGGTGCAACTGTTGAAACTGTTTCAGTGGATGCAGCACTAGACACGGTCATTGCAAATATCCAGGGCAAAAAAGTATTGGGTATTGGTTCACCGCGTGCATCACTTGAATCAAACTTCGCACTTCGTGAGTTGGTGGGTCAAGAGAACTTCTCAACAGGTCTATCTCAAAAAGAACAGAATCTGGTTGAGTTGGCAGCTTCTATCATGCAAACCGAGGGTGTTTACAACCCGAACATGCGTGAAATTGAAAGCTACGATGCTGTGTTAATTTTGGGTGAAGACCTCACACAAACTGCGCCACGTATGGCTTTATCTGTTCGCCAGGCTGCGAAAAATAAAGGCAAAGAGATGGCGGCAGAGCGCCGTACGCAAGAATGGTTAGCTGAGCCGGTACAACGTATTGCCCAAGATGCAAAATCTCCGATTTACATCCTGGCTGCGACACAAACCCGTTTGTCTGATGTTGCTGAAGGCGAAGTGGTTGCTTCTCCAAACGACATCGCGCGTTTAGGTTTTGCGGTTGCTGCAGCAGTTGCTGGTGAAACGATTCTTGGTTTAGATGACGATGCCAAAGCATTTGCACAAACCATTGCGGACACTTTAAAAGCTGCGAAGAAACCACTGATTATCTCGGGTACAAGCTTGCAAGATCCTGCCATTATGGAAGCTGCTGCACAAGTTGCACAGAATCTGGGTAATGCAGGTCTGACTTTGACGGTTCCTGAAGTGAACTCGATGGGTATGGCAATCTTTGGTGGTCAAAGCCTAGAGCAAGCATTTGCACAAGATTACGATACTGTGATTGTGGTTGAAAACGACCTTTACCGTCGTCTTCCTGCTGCACAGGTCGATGCTGCACTTGCAGGTAAAGATATGATCGTACTGGATCACTCTGAAACTGCAACAGTGAAAAAAGCCGACATCGTACTTTCTGCTGCATCGTTTGCTGAAGGTGATGGTACTGTCGTTTCTCAAGAAGGCCGTGCACAACGTTTCTACCAAGTGTATGACCCAAGCTACTACAATCCTGAATTGGCGATCAAGGAATCTTGGCGCTGGTTACACGCTCTGGAAACAGGCGTAAAAGGCAAAGCGATTTCTTGGACTTTACTGGATGATGTGATCGAGTCAGTGGCGAAAAACGTTCCTGCGCTTGAAGGCATTCTGGATGTTGCACCTGATGCGGGCTTCCGTGTTCATGGCTTGAAAGTGGCACGTGAACCACGTCGTTACTCAGGTCGTACTTCAATGCGTTCGCCATTGTCTGTACATGAGCCGAAACAGCCTACAGATAAAGACTCCGCATTAACATTCTCGATGGAAGGTTATGTCGGAGACCAGACTCCATCTCCACTGGTTCCATTTGCATGGTCTGCAGGCTGGAACTCGCCACAAGCTTGGAACAAGTTCCAGGAAACTGTGGGTGGTTCACTGAAAGGTGGTGATTCAGGCGTTCGTTTATTCGACCGTTTGGCAAAACGTCCGGCACGTACATTCGTTGCACCGGCACCTGTTCTGGTCAATGCTGAAAGCTTCCGTCTAGTACCGATGCACCATATTTTTGGTTCAGGTGAATTTACCATCAAAACACCAGCGATGGAAACACGTATTCCTGAAGCGGTATTTGCAGTGGGTGAGCAGGATGCAGCGCGCCTGAATGTTCAAGATGGTCAGACAATCACGGTGAAAGCAGGTGAGACGTCAATCGTTCTTCCAGTTCAAGTGATTGAATATTTACCGACAGGTTATATTGGCTACCCAATCGGTCTGGCACCGACGGTATCTCTTGCAGAGCCTGTTTCAGTCGCGGTAGGAGTGTAATTCATGGAACAAGAATTAATCCGTCAAACGCCGTTGTGGGCTGAAAACTGGCCAATTGCCTATTCAGTCATTCAAGCGATTGTGATCTTGCTGGTTGTAGTACTGATCGCTGCGTTGATGTCTTTTATTGAACGTCGTTTACTCGGCTTGTGGCAAGACCGTTATGGTCCGAACCGTGTTGGTCCGGGCGGTATGTTCCAGATTGTTGCCGACATGCTGAAAATCATGTTCAAGGAAGACTGGACACCTAAGTTTGCTGACAAATTGACGTTCCGTATGGCGCCAGCAGTTGCGATGGCAACTGCGGTGCTGTCGTTCATGGTTATTCCTGTATCACCTTATTTAGGTGTAGCAGACATGAACATCGGCCTGTTGTTCTTTATGGCAATGGCGGGTATTGCAGTTTATGCAGTCCTGTTCGGTGGCTGGTCATCAAACAACAAATATGCCTTACTGGGCGGTTTACGTTCTGCGGCTCAGACCATTTCTTATGAAGTGTTCTTGGGTATCTCGTTGATGGGTGTGGTGGCAATTGCCGGCTCATTCAACATGCGTGAAATCGTTGAAGCGCAAAAAGATGTTTGGTTTGTAATTCCCCAGTTCCTGGGTTTCTTGATCTTCGTGGTTGCGGGTGTTGCGGTAACGCATCGTCATCCATTTGACCAACCAGAAGCAGAACAGGAACTGGCAGAAGGTTACCATGTTGAATACGGCGGTATGAAGTGGGGGATGTTCTTCGTTGCGGAATACGTCAACGTGGTACTGATCTCTGCATTGATCGTGACGTTATTCTTCGGTGGCTGGCTTGCGCCATTCAACCTTGATATTCCGTTCCTTCCAGCAGCATTCTGGTTCATTATCAAAACAGCATTCTTTGTAATGATGTTTGTACTGGCGCGTGGTTCATTAATGCGTCCACGTTATGACCAGGTGATGAACTTTGGTTGGAAAATTTGCTTGCCATTGGCGTTGGTTAACCTTTTGGTAACTGGTGCTGTGATTCTGATGAATCAGGCCTAAGACAGCAGGGAGAACAAAATGTTTAAATTTCTAGCTGGATTCGGGTCAATCGTTCGTTCGTTGTGGATGGTGTTCAGCCACGCAACACGTAAACGTGACACCATTTTATATCCGGAAGTGCCGGCCGAAGAAATCGTGCCACCACGCTTCCGTGGTCGTATCGTATTGACGCGCGACCCTGATGGCGAAGAACGCTGTGTGGCATGTAACCTGTGTGCGGTTGCCTGTCCGGTAGGCTGTATTTCACTACAAAAAGCAGAACGTGAAGATGGTCGCTGGTATCCGGAATTTTTCCGTATCAACTTCTCGCGTTGTATTTTCTGCGGTATGTGTGAAGAAGCGTGTCCAACCACTGCGATTCAGATGACCCCGGACTTCGAGCTTGGCGAATATGTTCGTCAGGACTTGGTCTATGAAAAAGAACACCTGCTGATTTCTGGTCCTGGTAAATATCCTGACTATAACTTCTACCGTGTAACCGGTATGGCAGTTGCAGGCAAGGACAAAGGTCAAGCACAGCGTGAAAGTGCACCTGTTGATGTACGGAGTCTATTACCATGATGTGGCCATTTTATTTAATGGCCCTCGTGGCCATTGTCTCTACGGTTCGCGTTGTTACTAACGCGAATCCGGTACATGCTTTATTAAGCCTGATCGTGTCATTGCTTGCAGTCGCAGGCATGTTCCTGATCGTCGGTGCGCCATTCGCTGGTGCGCTGGAAGTGATCGTTTATGCGGGCGCGATCATGGTGTTGTTCGTGTTCGTGGTAATGATGCTGAACCTGGGTGAGCAGACCGTTGAACAAGAACGTAAATGGTTGACTTCATCGGCTTGGGCTTATCCGGCGTTGATGAGCTTCCTGATCGGTTTGGTGCTGGTATGGGTATTAAACTCTGATTACACACAAGCTTCACTGGTAATGGGTACAGAAATGGTGGGCCCGAAAGCAGTGGGTCAAGCACTCTTTACGCAATACTTGTTGTTGGTTGAAGTTGCCGCGATGTTATTGCTTGCTGCCTTGGTAGCTGCATTCCATTTGGGTAAACGTGAACCAGATGCAGAAGAGGAAAAAGAATAATGGGCAACATCCCTTTAGAGCATGGTTTGATCGTTGCATCTATTCTCTTTGCACTGGGTTTTTACGGTGTAATGGTGCGACGCAACCTACTATTTATTTTAATGAGCCTTGAAATCATGATGAACGCTGCTGCTTTAGCGTTCGTCCTGGCGGGCAGTGCATGGGCACAGCCAGATGGTCAGATCATGTTTATCCTGATCCTGACGCTTGCTGCGGCAGAGGCTTGTATTGGTCTTGCGATCGTCCTTCAGTTCTATCATCGCTTCCATCACCTGGATGTGGATGCTGCTAGTGAGATGCGCGGATGAGTTATTTATATCTAACAATTTTATTTCCGCTCATTGGTTTTGTCCTGTTAGCGGCGGGGCGCAACAAGCTTCCGGAATCTGTTGCAGCGATGATTGGTGTGGGTGCAGTCGGTTTATCTGCACTGTTCGCACTGATTGCAGGTATGGACTTTGTTAACAATGGTTCAACTGCAGTAGTACAACATCTTTGGACTTGGTTCAATGTTGGCAGTTTTGCTCCGGGCATCAGCTTGCAGCTGGATGGCTTGTCTTTATTGATGCTGGGCATGGTCACTGGTGTGGGTTTCTTAATTCACATCTTTGCATCATGGTATATGCGCGGTGAAGAAGACTTTGCACGTTTCTTCTCTTACTTCAACCTGTTCGTTGCCAGCATGTTATTGCTGGTATTGGGTGACAACCTGGCGTTGTTATTCTTGGGTTGGGAAGGCGTAGGTCTGTGTTCATACCTGTTGATCGGTTATTACTACCAGAACCCGGCAAACGGTCTGGCGGCAATCAAGGCATTTACTGTGACCCGTATTGGTGACGTATTCCTGCTGATTGCCATGTTCCTGATCTTCCAGCAATTCGGTACCTTGAACATTCAGTACATCGTCGAAAATGCGGCGACTGTAATGACGCAAAGTTCTTCATTGACCATCTGGACAGCATTGCTCTTATTCTTGGGTGCGGCAGGTAAATCTGCACAGATCCCGTTACAAACATGGTTAGCCGATGCGATGGCAGGTCCGACACCTGTTTCTGCATTGATCCATGCTGCAACAATGGTAACAGCCGGTGTTTACCTGTGCTGCCGTCTGTTCGCAGTCTTTGAACTTGCACCAGAAGTGATGGTATTTATTTCGATCACAGGTGCGGTGACCTTGCTTGTGGCTGGTTTTGCTGCACTGGTTCAAACCGACATCAAACGTATTCTGGCATACTCAACCATGAGTCAGCTCGGTTATATGTTTATGGCGGTAGGTGCTGAAGCATACCAGGCAGGTCTGTTCCATATGCTGACTCACGCATTCTTCAAGGCACTCTTGTTCTTGTCGTCTGGTGCAGTGATTCTGGCTTATCATCACGAACAAAACATCTTCAAGATGGGCGGTCTGTTCTACAAGAACAAATTCCTGTTTGCATGTTTCGCGATTGGTGGCGGTGCATTGGCAGCGATTCCATTCCTGACGATTGGTTTCTTCTCAAAAGATGCGATTCTTGCTGCAGTCTGGACGCAAAGTCATATTGCTGGTTTACCAGTGTATAACACGCTGTACTGGGTCGGTGTTGCAGGTGCATTCTTAACCTCTATTTATACATTCCGTTTAATTTGGGTTGTATTCTTTGGCAAAGAAAACACACCTTATCATGAAATCCAAGGTGCAACTTACTGGGCGCCACTGGCAATTCTTGCTGTACTTTCAACAGGTCTGGCGATCGTCCTGAAAGCACCGGTAATGAGCATTCTGGATGCAGCCCAAATTCCAGCCTTCATTATTCCTGAAGCGCTTGAAGTAGGTGCACATGGTGCTGAATACATCGCAATCGCTGTTGCTTTAACAGGTCTTGCAGTCGGTGTCGTGCTGTTCGCTTTTGCTTACAATGCAGTCAAACGTTTTGCAGCCACTTCTGTAGGTGCTGGCCTGGTCAACATCTGCCGTAACGCATTAGGTTTCGATACGCTGTATGACCTCATTTTCGTGAAGCCATATTTAATGTTCGCGAAGATCTTTGGTCGTGATCCAATTGATGGCCTATGGCTGGTACTTCCTGCACTTGTTAAAGGTGGTCACAGCTTTACAAGTTCACGTCAAACCGGTTCACTGCGTGAATATGCATCTAGTATGGGGCTCGGTGTCGTTGTCCTACTGATGATCTTGATCGTGATTCAGGTCGTGGGGAAATAAAATGGAAGCTCCAAACAATATTATTTTGCCGGCTCTGATCCTCATTCCGTTCATTGCAGGTTTCATATGCTGGTTGGTCGATAAACTCGACCAACACTTGCCGCGTTATATCGCGCTGATCGGTATGCTGGTGACCTTGGTCTTGACCATAGTCCTTTGGCAGACTGGTACTTACAACTATGAATTAGGCGGTGCTACACCTTCGTGGGCTGCCGAATTCAAATTGCCTTGGATTCAAACCCTGGGCATTAACATTCACTTAGCAGTGGATGGTTTATCACTTCTTATGGTTGGCTTGACTGCACTCCTGGGTGTATTGGCAGTAGGCTGTTCATGGGGCGAGATTCAAAAGAACGTTGGTTTCTTCCACTTGAACCTTTTATGGTCTTTAGGTGGTGTCATCGGTGTGTTTCTGGCGATTGACTTATTCCTGTTCTTCTTCTTCTGGGAGATGATGCTGGTACCGATCTACTTCCTGATTGCCCTTTGGGGTCATAAAGGGGCAGAAGGCAAGTCACGTGTTTATGCAGCTAACAAGTTCTTCATTTACACGCAGGTTGCCGGTTTGGTGATGCTGATTGGTATCCTTGGTCTGGTGACTGTGGGCTATACCATGACTGGCGAAATCCGTTTCGACTACAACTATCTATTAGGTGTGGCGAATACGCTTGACGCTCAGGCGCCAGCGGTGGCTTATGCATTCATGATCTGTTTATTCATCGGTTTTGCGGTAAAACTTCCAGTTTTCCCATTACACGGCTGGTTACCAGATGCGCATGCGCAAGCACCAACAGCGGGTTCTGTCGATCTTGCAGGTATCTTGATTAAGACTGCGGCGTACGGTTTATTACGTTTCGTGATTCCGTTCTTCCCGGCAGCGTCTGCACAGTTTGCAGACTTCGCAATCATTCTTGGTTTAATCGGTATTTTCTACGGTGCTTGGTGTGCTTTCCAGCAAACCGACATGAAACGCCTGTTGGCTTATACCTCTATTTCACACATGGGCTTCGTTTTACTTGCGATCTACGCAGGTAACATCCTGACCTTCCAGGGTCTGATGATCATGATGTTGGCACATGGTATTTCATCTGCTGCGCTGTTCATTATGTGTGGTCAGGTATATGAGCGTGTGCATACGCGTGATATGCGTTTGATGGGTGGTATGCGTGGTCAATTCCCGTATCTTGCATTCTTCCTGATGTTCTTCGTTGCGGCGCTTGTAGGTATTCCAGGTCTAGGTAACTTCATTGGTGAGTTCCTGATCCTGATGGGTGCTTATGCGAAATTCCCGGCGTTTACCATTCTTGCGGCAATCAGCTTGGTATTTGCGGGTCTGTACGGTCTGATCCTGATTCACAAAGCCCTGTTTGGTGTACCAAATGAAGCGCAACAGCAGCACTATACAAATCCATTAAAAGATCTAAATGCACGTGAAATCGCATTATTGTTGATCTGTGCGTTTGGTCTACTTTGGCTTGGTCTATATCCACAAAGCTTCCTTGACGTTTCTAACTCAAGCATGGCGTGGTTAGCGAATAGCTACATTCCAGTTCAAGAAGTGGTTGAAGTTGCTGATCAAGTAACGACTCAACTTGAAAATGTGGAGATCCAATAAGCCATGAACTTCACAATGTCTTTTTCTGAGCTTATGCCTCTAGCACCTGTGATGATCGTGTCGTTAACTGCGATCGTCGTGATGTTGCTGACCGCAATTAAGCGTAACCATAACCTGGTGGCTACTACCACGGTGATTGGTTTAAACCTTGCTGCGTTCTATATCATTTTCGTTTTGTTGGCAGGCGTGTTTGCACCTGCCAACGTGATGAATCTGTTCATCGTAGATCCATTTACGATGCTGTATCAGTTTGTGATCCTGATTGCTGCACTTGCATGTGCAACGCTATCTCACGCGTATATCGAAACCTATAAAGATAACCGTGAAGAGTTATATATCCTGATGCTGACATCCGTTGCGGGTGCCATGCTAATGGTGGCTAGCTCACACTATGCATCATTCTTTATCAGCCTTGAGTTGATGTCGATTCCTGTATATGGCTTGTTGGCATATACACATCAACGTTCTCAATCGCTTGAAGCGGGTGTGAAATATCTAGTGCTTTCAGCAACTGCGTCTGCAATGCTGTTAATGGGTATGGCATATATTTATGCATATACAGGTACTTTAAGTTTCGTTGCTGAACCAGGCAAACTGTTTACCGTATTCAGTCAACCGGCTGTCGTGATTGGTCTGGCTTTAATTGTATTTGCAGTAGCATTTAAATTATCGCTGGCACCATTCCACAAATGGACACCAGATGTATACGCTGGTGCCCCAGCCCCAGTCGCGACTTTCCTTGCGACTGTTGCGAAAGTAGCCATGATTGGTCTGTTTGTTCGTTATGCTTTGTCTTCAGGTTTAATCCTGGCAGACAGCTTCGTAACGATCATTTCAATCATTGCAGTTCTGTCTATCCTTGCAGGTAACCTGCTGGCGGTTCGCCAAGTGAACTTGAAACGTATCCTGGCATACTCTTCAATTGCACACTTTGGTTATTTGCTGGTTGCCATCGTCAGTTCACGTAATACGGATTTCTTACAAGTTCAAGGTTTCGCGACTTTTGAAAGTGTAAACGTCTACGTGATGACTTATGTATTAACCACGATCGGTGCGTTCGGTGTTGTTACGCTAATGTCTAGTCCGTATAACAATACGGATGAAGCGGGTAGTCTGGCTGAATACCGTGGTCTGTTCTGGCGCCGTCCAGTATTAACTGCTGTATTGACAGTGATGATGCTGTCTCTTGCAGGTATTCCTTTAACTGCCGGCTTTATCGGTAAGTTCCTGGTGATTAAAACTGCAGTTGCAGGCGAAGCCTGGTTCCTGACTGCCATGGTCATCCTGGGTTCTGGTATCGGTCTGTACTACTACCTACGTGTGATGGTTGTGCTTTACATGACACCACCTGAAACACCACGTCTAGATGCGGTGAATCATTGGGGTCAAAAAGTCGGTGGTATCATGGTACTTCTTGCTGCGCTTGCGGTACTTGTGATTGGTGTCTACCCAGATCCGATGATTGCAGTATCTAAATATGCATTCTTTGCCATGTCACCTGAATTGCAACAGTTCATTTTCACTTTGGTTCAAAGTGGTTTTAACTAATATCTGTAAAGATTGACGTTATTACAAAAAAGCCTCCATGATTGGGGGCTTTTTTATTTATACAAATCAATAAAAGCCTTTATAATAGCGGAAATTTATCTTTAACCTTTTAGGTGTTCTCCCGTGGCAATCCATGAAATCCGTCATCCACTCATTCGACATAAGCTTGGTTTACTCCGTCGTGCAGATATCAGTACCAAGAATTTCCGTGAGTTAGCTCAAGAAGTGACCATGCTTCTAACTTATGAAGCAACTAAAGACCTGCCAATGGTTGAACATGACATTGATGGCTGGAATGGTGCTGTTACAGTTGACCGTATCGCGGGTAAAAAAATCACGGTTGTGCCAATTTTACGTGCCGGTATTGGAATGCTTGACGGTTTCCTGAACCTGATTCCAAGTGCAAAAGTATCGGTACTTGGTTTAGAGCGTGATGAAGAAACTCTGGAAGCACGTACCTATTATAAAAAACTGGTTCCAGATGTACAAAACCGTATCGCGATGATCATTGATCCAATGTTGGCGACAGGTTCTTCTTTAGTGGCTGCAATTGATGTACTGAAAGCCAGCGGCTGTAAAGACATTCGTGTGATGGTTCTGGTTGCTGCACCAGAAGGCATTAAGCGCGTAGAAGCTACGCATCCGGATGTCGTGATTTTTACGGCTTCTATCGATAATGGTTTAAATGAAAATGGTTATATCGTTCCAGGTCTTGGCGATGCTGGCGATAAAATCTTTGGTTCAGTTCAAAAAGACTAATTTTTGAATATGATGAAAAAAGGGGCTATTACAGCCTCTTTTTTATATAATGTAGACAGGGCATTTTCAGGATAGGACAATAGCATGAAAGATGAATTGTATCAGGGCAAAATCAAACAGTATGACCCTGCCAAAGGTTTCGGTTTTATTGGCTGCGCTGAGGGAGATGTATTCTTCCATATTTCAGACTTCCCTGCGGCAGAAGGCGAGCCAAAACGTAATGAACGCGTAAAATTTAATGTTGTTGAAAATGGCGATAAGTACAAAGCGATTAAGATTGAACGTGTCGAAGACAACTCAAAGAAAGCTAAAAAAACCAAAGTGGCGACACACAATAAATCAATTACATCGGCATTGTTAAATAACTTCCGTGGTTAATGGATAATCTTCATACTTAAATCGTGTTTAGTCACATTTAAAAAGAGGCTTTCGAGCCTCTTTTTTATAGTGCCACCGTTTAGATATTCAAAGAGACAGACAGCACATAAAAAATCCACCAAACAGCAACAATGCTGAACATTTCCTTTGGCTTAGAATACAAATTAAATGAATTCTATAGAGAAAAGTGTCATGTTTACGGATGGAAAAATTAAAACTTACGATTCCGAACGTGGTATGGGTACTTTGGAGTTGATAGGAGAAGCTCAAGATTTAAGTTTCGAGTTACAGGATTTACCTTCGCCTGAAATTGAACCACAAATTGGAGAGCGGCTTAAATTTAGAATCATTCCCCAACAAGGCAGCATGAAATTAGACAACATGGTACGTCTGGATATTAAAGTGCAGGATGAATTTGTGCCAGAAGTCGTCGCCTTGCAATCCTTGGCACCCACAGTCGGTGTTCCTGTACGTAATTCACTTTTCTTTAGTCCGACCCTATGGCTGGCATTGGCATCAGCTGTTGGTTTTATGATTTTTGGCGAAGTATAAATAAAAACAGAAATTTTATTTTTTTTACTTTTAACTAGGGATCTATTCTTCCGCCATAAGATGCACTTCTAGTTTTTATGTTTCTACTTTAGAGAATTTTACAAAAGATTTTCAGTCTCTTTTTGATTACAATCATAAAAAATATTAAAGATAAGAGCGAATTATGTTTCAAGAGGGGAAAATCAAAACCTATAATGAAGATCGTGGTTTTGGTTTTATTCAGATCGAAGGGCAATCCAAAGATTTATTTTTCCATGTCAAAGACTTTCCCAATAAAAATATTCCGCCAAAAATGGGGGAAAAATTAAAGTTTTTGATTGTGGAAGATAATGGAAAGTTTAAGGCAAACCATATTGTTCGCTTGGATATTAAGCAAGAAGTTTCTGTTACACAAAACAATGATCTACATAGAGATATTGAAACCAGAGCTTCTCTACGTTATGAAAAGAAAAAATCATCAACTACATCAAAAATAATCACACTATCAGGACTGGTGATTATTGTGATTCTTGCTGGTCTTGTTTATAACAAATATCAAAGCTACCAAATTCAAAACCAGCAAAAGCTTGAAGGACTGATGGTAGAGCAGCGAGCAGCGCAAGGTGATCTACCTATGCAAGGATTATCTGAGCAGGGCAGGAAGAACCTGGAAAATCGTGGTGCTGAGTTAAGAATCCAAAGTAACCCCGTTAATATAAAAACTTCAGCAACGGCTTCGCCATCTGTATCTCAATTTAAATGTGATGGTCGTACACGTTGTCCTCAAATGAATTCCTATGAAGAAGCGGTGTTCTTTATTAGAAATTGTTCAGGCACGAAAATGGATGGTGATGGTATTCCATGTGAGGATCAATTTGGATATCGTCGATAAATAAAAAAGCACCTTAAGGTGCTTTTCATATTTTAGCTTTCACAAAAATTCATAAAGGCTCTCAGACCTGGACCCTGATATTTCTGGCGATGTACCAGCATAAACAGAGGACGAGTCAGTGACCAAAACGGGGTATCCAGAATTACCAGTTGACCTTTTTCACGTAAAGGCTCAATCGCAAGTTTGGAAATACAGGACATACCGATTCCACCCGCTACGATTTTTAAAATCGCCTCATTATGACCGAGTGTTAGACGGATATTGGCATCCGGCACATCTTTTAAGATGGCATTGTCAAACACCTCACGGGTACCTGAACCTTCTTCACGCAAAATCCATTCTACAGATTTGAAATCTTCAGCGGTTAGTTCACGGTTTAATTGCGCAAGGGGGTGGTCTGGTGCACAGCACACAGCCAGCTCATCATCACGCCAATGGATACATTGGAGCTGTGGCAAATGACATGAACCTTCAATTAAGGCAAGATCCAGCTGGAACTGATTCACCGCTTCAATCATTTGACGGGTATTACCGACTTGAAGCTGTAAATGTGCTTGCGGCTTGATTTTCAAGAAATCGGCCATTAGGTCAGGAATCAGGTAATCTGAAATCGTCAGGGTTGCACCTAAACGTAAATCGATACTTTGAAGCTCACCTTTAGCGACTTGTTCAAAAGATTCACAACGACCTAAAATTTCCAGGGCTTGAGGGAGAAGAAAGCGCCCCAGGTCATTCAGCTGTAAACGTTTGCCTAGACGGTCAAATAGTGGAGCACCCAGACCATCTTCCAGATCTGCTAAAGCCATACTAGCCGCACTTTGTGTAAGCTTGACGGCATCGCTAGCCTTCGTTACGGTACCCTCTTGTGCCACTGCTACAAAAACAGCCAATTGGCGTAAAGTCATGCGCATGAGTAGAGCCTTAACATTTAAAAAATATTAATAAATTATGTTGCCATGCTACCATGAGCATAGTCTTTCATGCCACGTTGAAATCATGTCAATTGAAAAATTTACCCGAGAAAAAGTTTTATCTGTACACCGTTGGACCAATACATTATTTAGTTTTACGATGACACGCCCGGCACATTTCAAATTCACGGCAGGGCAGTTTGCGCGTATTGGTTTGCAAGTGGGGGATGAACTGGTGGTTCGTGCCTATTCGGTAGTGTCATCTCCTTTTGATGAAACTCTGGAGTTTTTCTCGATTGTCGTTCCAGAAGGTAAATTTACTTCCAATTTACAGCACCTCAAAGTCGGGGATGTGCTGCATCTGGAAAAAATTCCTTATGGTTATCTGACTCTGGCACGTTATCAATTGCCTTTGCCTAAAGACTTGTGGTTACTGGGTACCGGCACGGGGCTGGCACCGTTTATTTGTATGCTGCAAGACTTTGAAACCTGGAGCAAATACGAAAAAATCAATCTGGTTTATAGTGTGCGCACCCGGGCAGAACTCGCTTATGTAGACCGGATTCAGGAAATCGCCGAGACCTTTGGTGAAGGACATACCGGTTTTAAGTTTATCCCGATTATTACCCGTGAGCCTGATGCACCTTTGCACGACCGTTTACCGATTTTGATTGCCAATGGTGAGCTGGAAAAGGCAGCAGGTATCGCGTTTAATCCGGAAACGACGCATGTCATGCTTTGTGGTAACCCGGATATGGTCGATGATACCAAAGAAGCCTTAAAAGCTCGTGGCCTGACCATGAACCGTCGTGGTGAAGGAAATATTGCGGTCGAGAATTACTGGTAAGGTTGAAGGATTTATGAGCAAAACCCCCTGCTTGAAGGCAATGCGGTTCCTTTAACAGGAGCGGCATTGTGATCTAAGGGATAACGGTTTTTTAACATTTTGACTCTCCGAAGCCTTGTAGGCCTCTCTAAAACAAACTACCTATCCCTGTCTAAGTTCCGACAGCCCAGCCGGATAATGCTCTTGTCCCCAGTGCTGATCGGTCTGGTGAAATAGCCACTCCACAGAATCTGCACCAAGATGTTTACGTGTATTGGTTAGACTAATGCGCGTCAGCAAGTCATAAGAGGCTAACCACTGAGTGCAAATATTGAGTCTTCTTGCTGCTTCATGGATGAGGACATCACGGAAAATCGCCATTCCAAGAACCAGCCAAAGTACTTGATCCGCAGGCAAGCACCGCCTGCGAATAGTCGCGGGACTGCTCAACCTGAGTGTGGACTTGACCCACTCAACGGGGATATTGTGAATAAAAGTACTCAGATTCGAGAGCTTAAACAGATTGTTAAGATCTAAAATATCCTGCTGAAATACCATAAAAAAATCCGATGCCAAACCTGACATCGGATTCTCTAATGAATTCCAAAATGATTCAAATGCTTAAGTAAACAGCATTGCCCATTGTGGAGGTTTTTTCGATTCAAGCTTAATGCACAAACATATCCATTGATTCACGGATTTCCTGAATGGCGGTTTCGACATCGGGACTGAGCCAGGTCGGTTCAAAAAATCCGGCATAGTGCTCAATACGGTCTGCAGGCACCACCAGGCGCACTGGACAGTCTTCTTCCAGTAAGCGCCATGGAATAATCGGCACTTCATTATCCAGCCATGCCGTTACATCTCGAATATCGATAATCATCGCATTGATACAGTCCGGAAAAGGCATCACGGAAAATTCTTCGGTACGACGACGGAAATATTCCAGATCCTGCCAGCGAAGCAGGAAGCTTGGCTTACTAAATTCAATAATTCCAATCAGATGCTGATCGCGGCTGTAGTGCAGCATGCATTGATGTGTGACGTCAGTATCAAGATCAAGCGATACACTTTGTTGACGATACGCCATATAACTCGGGTGTATAAATGAGAAGGTGGATAATTATAACGCATTTCAGCGCTGAAAGGCAGCGTCTCAACCGTCTTCACTAAAGCCTGCGGAACTGGTATGGCTTATGCATATCTTCAGGGAACAATGATAAAAACAACGAGGTTGCTATGTCAGAGTCAAAAAGTGTGATTGATACCAGTGTGACTGAAACAGAAGTACAGGAAGATTATTTTGCCTTGCGCCAGCTCAAGAAAGGCGCCGTAGGTTGGCTGCTTCTCGTCGGTCTGGGAGTAGCTTAGGTAATTTCCGGTGACTTCGCTGGCTGGAATTTTGGTCTGGCACAGGCGGGTTGGGGAGGCATGTTTATTGCGACCATTGTAGTGGCATTTATGTATCTGTGTATGTGTCTGGCCATGTCCGAAATGTCGACCATGCTGCCGACTGCAGGTGGGGGTTACAGTTTTGCTCGTACTACTTTTGGTCCCTTTGGCGGCTATCTGACCGGGAGTGCCATCCTGGTTGAATATGCCATTGCTCCGGCAGCAATTGCCTGTTTCATTGGTGCCTATTGCGAAGCCTTGTTTGGTATTGGCGGCTGGATCATTTATCTGGTGAGCTATCTGGTTTTTATGGGCTTGCATCTGAAAGGTGCAGGTGAAGCACTCAAGATCATGTTTGTGATCACCGCCATTGCCGCGGTCGCCTTAATGGTGTTCATCTTTGGCATGTTGCCTCATTTTAATAGTGCAAACCTGTTTGATATTGCGGTCAATACTGAAGCTGCGGGTGCAAGCAGTTTCCTGCCATTGGGTTATCTGGGCAGCAGTGCCTTATGCGATCTGATTTTTTCTGGCAGTTGAAGGGGTGCCGCTGGCAGCCGAGGAAGCCAAAGAGCCAGCCAAATCATTACCGCGTGGTCTGATTGGTTCCATGCTGATTCTGGCATTCTTTGCCCTGAGTATCTTGTTGCTCGGTCCTGGCGCAGCAGGTGCAGATACGCTTAAAGATTCTGGTGCACCGCTGGTGGATGCCTTGGTGGCAGTCTATGGTGCCAATACCTGGATGGCGAGTTTTTTGAATTTTGTCGGGCTGGCAGGTCTGATCGCCAGTTTCTTCTCGATTATTTATGCCTATTCCCGTCAAATTTTTGCACTCTCACGTGCCGGTTATTTACCGAAAAAACTGTCCTTGACCAACAGCAATCATGTACCTTATTTGGCCATCATTATTCCGGGGATTATTGGCTTCCTGTTGTCCCTTTCAGGTGAAGGTGATCTGCTGATTCTGATGGCGGTCTTTGGTGCTACGATTTCCTATGTTTTGATGATGATGTCATATATCAAACTTAAGTTATCCAGACCAAATCTGGCACGTCCTTATCAGGCACCGGGCGGCATTGCCACAGCATTGATTGCTTTAGTGCTTGCAGCCATTGCAGTGGTCGCAGGCTTCTTGGTCGATCCAAAAGTCTGGCTAATGGCAGCTGCCATTTACGTGGCACTGATTCTCTATTTCTTGCTGTATAGCCGTCATCATCTGGTGGCCGGTACGCCGGAAGAAGAATTTGCGCGTATCGAGGCAGCAGAAAAGGAATTGAAATAAACCATCTTGCAGGGAGAATACGCTTATGCTGTATCAGATCAATGTGGCCAGTCAGCATTATGTCTTTGAGGATTTAAAAACCTTATTGGCCAAGGCTACCCCTGAACGTTCTGGTGATCAGCTGGCAGGGATTGCGGCCGTGGATGCAACCGAGCGTATCGCTGCACAAATGTGTCTGGCAGAGGTACCGTTACAGCAGTTTTTGCAAGAAGCAGTGGTTCCTTATGAAGAGGATGAAATCACCCGCCTGATTCTGGATGAACATGATGCTGATGCCTTTTATCCGATCTCGCATTTTACTGTCGGAGATTTCCGTAACTGGCTGCTGAGTGCAGATGCCACCACAGAAAAACTTGCTGCTTTAAAAATGGGCCTGATTCCAGAAATGGTGGCGGCAGTGAGCAAGATTATGCGTAATCAGGATCTGATTCTGGTGGCAAAAAAAGTCGTGTAGTTACGCGGTTTAGAAATACCATTGGTCTGGAAGGGCATCTTTCCACCCGCTTGCAGCCGAACCATCCGACTGATGATCTGATGGGAATTTCAGCTTCGATTCTGGATGGGCTGATGTACGGCAATGGTGATGCAGTCATCGGAATCAACCCAGCTACAGATAATCTGCAGAATTTGACTGAGCTGCTCAAACTACTCGATCACGTTATTCAGGAATATGATATTCCGACTCAATCTTGTGTTTTGACCCATATCACTTCCGGCATTCAGCTCGCCAATAAAAATGTTCCGATTGATTTAATGTTTCAGTCTATTGCGGGAACCGAAAAAGCCAATACCGGTTTCGGCATCAATCTGGCGCTGTTACAGGAAGGTTATGAAGCCGCTCTAAGCCTGCAACGCGGCACCGTGGGCCAAAATGTCATGCATTTTGAAACCGGACAGAGCAGTGCCTTGTCTAGCAATGGCCATCATGGCGTGGACCAGCAGACCGTGGAAGCGCGTGCCTACGCTGTAGCGCGTAAGTTTAATCCCTTGCTGGTCAATACTGTAGTCGGCTTTATCGGGCCGGAATATCTATATAACGGCAAGCAGATTATCCGGGCCGGGCTGGAAGATCATTTCTGTGGCAAGCTGCTCGGTGTGCCAATGGGTTGCGATATCTGCTATACCAATCATGCCGATGCCGATCAGGATGATATGGATGTACTGTTGACCTTACTCGCCAATGCCGGACTGCATTTTATCATGGGTATTCCCGGTTCAGATGATGTGATGCTGAATTATCAGACGACCTCCTTTCATGATGCGCTCTACATCCGGCAATTACTGGGATTAAAATCAGCTCCTGAATTTGACCACTGGCTACAACAGCAAGGCATTTTGGCACAACAGTCCAATCAGCTGCATTGGCCGACCGAGCTACCGAAGCAATTTTCACGTCTAATCCTGTCTTGAGGAAGTACTATGAAACTGATTGCCGATGTGAAATTTGAGTCCCAATTACAGGATAATCCTTGGCAGAAGTTAAAAGCTTTTACCGATGCGCGGATTGCCCTGGGCCGAACTGGGGGCAGCTTGCCGACTCGACCAAGTCTGGAATTTCAGTTGGCACATGCGCAAGCTAAAGATGCGGTACTGAAGCCACTTGATGTTGAATTCTTAAAATCTGGCTTAGCTAAAACGGGACTGCCTATTCTGGAAATTGAAAGCCAGGCGGTAGAGAAAGATCTTTATCTTAAACGTCCCGATCTTGGGCGTGTGCTTTCAGAACAGTCCAAAACGATATTGCAGCAATACCGGGCCGAACATCAGCAACATTGGGATGTAGCCATTGTGCTGGGAGATGGACTATCAGCACGTGCCATTGAGGAAAATAGCCTGCATTTTATTCCGGCCTTGCTAGAGGCATGCAAAGAACAAGGCTGGCAGATTGCCCCCTTAGTGATTGCCCGTGGCAGTCGTGTGGCACTGGGTGATGAATTGGCAGAAATTTTACAGGCGAAAATGCTGGTCATGCTAATTGGCGAACGGCCGGGTTTGAGCTCACCCGATAGTATGGGAATTTATTACACTTATAATGCTTTTAAAGGGTGTCATGATGCCTTGCGCAACTGTATTTCCAATGTCCGTTCTGCGGGCTTGGCCTATCCACTAGCTATCCAGCGACTGGTCGCATTGATGCGTAAATCCTGTGAGTTACAGCTTTCAGGGGTGCAGTTGAAAGATGAACACGAAACCCCAGTCGATATGCAACATAGCCCAGCCAAACGGCTATTTTAAAGTAGCATCTAGCAGAGAATTCTGATGGATTAGTGACTTACATCCCGTCACCATCTCACCATGTTTTGTCACAGAAGCCCTATTCACAGCTTGTTATTCTAAAAATCTACTTATGAATAACAAAGAGTGAGGATGGTTATGGTCGATGATTTCAATAAAAAACCACCTTTAAATCATCAGGCAGACGTGACGCAGAAAAAGCGTATCCCTGTTTATATCTTGATTTTGGTCGGTATTTTTTTACTCGCACTACTGTTCTATATGTTTGCTGACATGAATCCAGATGCGAATGATGCTCCTGCAGGACATCCAAATCCGAATGTACAGCCTGCTACCCCAAATAATTCAACTCCAGTCGGTGAGCCTACACAAGGCACCGCCACCATGAATGATGGAACGGAAGCTACAGCAACCGTGGGTGATGGCACAGAAGCAACAGCAACTGCGACTGATGGACAGGCGACTCAATAACTGAAAATACCTGAAAAGCTCTAGTGAACCACTGGGGCTTTTTTGCAATGGATGGTGATGTTTTAAGGTAGTGCCATCTACCTGGCTTGAGCCTGAAAACATCAAATCTAATATGAATCCGGAAAAAGAAGGGGCTGATTGTTTCAGGGAGATGCCCCCGATTTCAGATAAATAGCTTAATAACAAAGAGGGTAGAACAACATGAATGATTATATGAGAAGCCCGCGTGGTGGCTTCGATGCCATGTACTACTGGGATCAGTTCCATCCCATTCTTAGTGCAATTGCCATATTAGTAATTGGCTGGATCATTGCGTTACTGGTCTCGGCAGGTGTTAAAAAGCTCTTGCAGAAACTGGGCACCAATACACATTTAAATACGGCGACAGGTCATCACTCCAATGTGGAGAGCATTATCGCCCGCGTCGTGTTCTGGATTATTCTGATTATTGCCGTGATTGGTGCGCTGAACGTGCTTAATCTTACCAGTGTCAGCGGTCCATTCAGTAATATGATCCAGCAGTTCCTGTTATTTATCCCGCAGTTACTAGGTGCAATTGCAGTCGGATTCATAGGTTGGATTGTGGCCAATCTGGTCAAGATAGGGCTACAAAAACTGCTAGACCGAACGCAACTCGATGAAAAACTCAGTGCTGAAGTTGGTGTCAGTCCGATTAGTAAAAACATCAGTGAAATTGCTTACTGGTTAATTTTATTACTGTTCTTGCCAATCGTGCTGTCTATTTTGGGTCTCAACGGTCTGTTGTTACCAGTTCAAAATATGCTGACCGATGTTGTTAGTTACTTACCAAACATCTTCATTGCTGCAGTCATCATTTTTGTCGGTTATATCCTGGCGAAAATTGTGCGCGGTATTGTTGAAGGACTATTAAACAGTCTGAACGTACAGCAACATGCTGAAAAAGTAGGCATCTTCAAAAACTCGAATGTTTCTCAGGTGATTGGTTCATTTATCTTCGCCGTGGTAATCATTACGGCACTGATCATTGCATTTGAAGCATTAGGTATTGAAGCTATTTCTCAGCCTGCTACAGCCATGCTGTATGAAATCATGAATGCCATTCCAAATATCATCGCTGCTGCGTTAATCCTGATTCTGGCGTATGTGGTGTCTAAACTGGTGGCACGTCTGGTGGTTGAAGTAGTTGCTGGTACAGGTGTTGATGAAATTCCTGCCAAACTGGATATCCAACGCTTTTTAGGCACGACTAAACTTTCAAGTGTAGTCGGTTTCCTGATCGTTTTATTCACCATGTTATTTGCAGTTTCTGAAGCAGCGAACCGTCTGGGCTTTGAACAGATCAGTGGCCTAATTGCAATGTTCATCTACTTTGGTGCCAACATCCTGCTTGGTGCGGTGATTCTGGTAATCGGTTTCTGGCTGGCGAATATTGTTGCGAATATCGTACAACGTGGTGAATATAACAGCTCGCGCTGGTTAGCCAATTTGGTTCGTGTCTTGATCATGGGGCTGGTTGTGGCAATGGGTCTGCGTGCGATGGGTATTGCCGATTCGATTGTTAACCTGGCATTTGGTTTAACTTTGGGGGCTGTAGCAGTGGCATTCGCCTTGGCATTTGGTCTGGGTGGCCGTCAACCTGCGGAACGTGTACTCACGGATTTGATTGATAAAGCCAAACGAGAGGCCAAAGACCCTAACCCAGTCAAAGAAAAAGCTGAGAACAGCATATTTTCTGGATTAGGTGGCAAGACCACAGGTACAAGTGCAACCGACATGTCAGGTACTACAGGTGCGGCGATGGGTATGAGTTCTACAGATAGCTCAATGAGCCAGTCCTCTGGTGGTTCGCAAACTGCTACAGGCACTAGCGATTCTTCAATCACAACTCCAGGAGCAGGAATCATGCCAAATCAGGATTCAGACAAGAATATGCCTATGGGTACGGATTTATCTCATACTACCCCGGCAATCCTTACCACTGCACCGCAGGATGATGAATCATTGGGTATTGATCCGGTCAATCCGGATGCGGATCAAGCCGTACCAGATTCACTAAAAGTCGATCCGACTCATCCGCCAGTCAATAATCCATTTGGTTCAACTGGAGAAAAAGAGCCGAATGTCGATATTGATCGTTCTATTCAGAAAAAAGATGACCTGAAATAACCTGTTATCTTTAAGCAAAATCGACCACGCTCATGTGGTCGATTTTGTTCAGTCATAAGGAAAAATGAATGAATACCAAAAAACCTAACAAAGTTCTGGCTCCTTTAGTCATTGCAGGAATTACGCTTGGCTTTTTTACCGCTGCCTATCGATTTGTTTTTGTGAAGAGCAAACAGGACGAGCAGTCTGAGCGAGAGCTGGATAAGAAAATACCAGAGACAGACGAATTTAACTGAGGAGTCAATCCTGCTCAGTCCAGGAATAGAATTTATTTTTTAAAAAATATAGAATATTCAAGTGAATACTAAAATGATTTTGGTATTTTTCTTGCATTAAAAATATAAAGAAAAGGAGATCAACAATAGGTGGAAAGCACTACAACATAAATTCATGGCATCTTCAGCAGATGACGTACCGCTATGTCTGCGAGAAGCTCAAAAAATGCAGCTGACGATTGACCGTTTAAAAAATACGGCCAATCTCAACCTGTTTAAAACAGACTATCTGGAATGAGTTAAGTAGCAAACCAGATTATCTATTGATTAAATATATTCCGATGCGGCATGTGCCGATGACCATGCCCATTGGAAATTATAGCCGCCCAAATGTCCGGTAACATCCAGCACTTCACCAATAAAATACAAACCTTTCTGCTTTTTACTTTCCATGGTTTTTGAGGATACTTCCGTGGTGTCTACACCACCCAAAGTCACTTCCGCTGTACGGTAGCCTTCTGTTCCTGAAGGTTTCACTTCAAAGCCATGCAGACGTGCCGCAATCTGTTCCAGCTTGTCATCACTGATATTGCCAATGGCAGTTTCAGCGCTTTCAGTCCAGATCAGACTTTGTAATTCAGCCACCACACTTTTCGGTAAATATTCATTCAGTAATGTACGCAGCAAGACTTTGGGCTGACTTCGTTTTTTCGTTTTAAAGAAATCCAGTAAATCTACACTCGGTAAGAAATCGACCTTAAAGCTCTGACCGACATTCCAGTAGTTGGAAAGTTGCAGGGAACTTGGCCCACTCAAACCGCGATGGGTAAACAATAGTGCTTCGGTAAAGCTATTAAGCTCATTCGAGAGAGTTGCTTCTACGGCATTACCGCTTAAGCGCGTGGTGACTTCTTTAAATCCGTCAGAGAAGGTAAATGGAACCAGTCCGGCACGGGTTGGATAGACGTGATGTCCAAACTGTTTTGCAATCTCATAGCCAATGCCTGAACCGCCAAGCGTAGGAATCGATAAACCACCGGATGCCACGACGACAGATTCAACTTCAAAATATCCCAGTGAGGTTGCCACCTGAAAGCCTTGATTATCGACTGGATTGACTGCTTTCACTTCGCAGCTGGTTTTAATATCAACCAGCCCAGTTTTGTCACATTCTGCCAGCAGCATCGACAAGATATCTTTTGCACCATTTAAGGTAAATAGCTGCCCATGTTTGCGCTCTTCATAGGCAATGCCATATTCACATACCAAGCCGATAAAGTCCCAGTTGGTATAACGCGTTAAAGCTGAAATCACAAAATGTGGATTGTGTGAAATGTAATTGCTTGGTTCGACTTCCATATTGGTGAAATTACATTTACCACCGCCCGACATCAGGATTTTTTTGCCAACCTTATTGGCTTTTTCCACCACCACGACTTTACGCCCACGTTGCGCAGCCATATACGCCGTCATTAAACCTGAGGCACCGGCACCTATGACTAGAACATCGTATTGCTTGGAAGACATCACACACTCAAGGGAGAAGAAAAGGGAAGCATTATAGACAATTTTATTTCAGCTTTCTCTATTCCAGAAAAATCAGTCCAGGGATTGCAGATTTGCAGCGGATTTTAAACATAAAATATTTGAAAGCTGCCTAAAACTCATGCATAGTTTTTGTACAAACTAAAAACATAATAACAAGGAAAAGCGAATGGCAAGTGTGGAAGATTTAAAACAATATAATCTGATTACATATATTCTTTATATTTTAGGATTCTTTCTTGGCCTTACCCCATTTATTGCGATTGTGATGAATTATATCAAGCGTGATGAAATGCGTGGCACCTGGCTGGAAAGTCATGTCGACTGGCAAATTAAAACCTTCTGGATCAGTTTGCTGGGTTATATCGTCGGTGGCTTATTGACCGTGATCTTGATTGGCTTCCTGATCGTGTTTCTGGTCTTTATCTGGCATATCTACCGATTGGTTAAAGGGTTAATTGCCTTAAATAACAATCAACCGATTCAAGCTTAGGTTGCTGTAAAACCAAAGGGAATATTACGGCCTTGCAGACCACCACTATGAATGACCAGCAGTTTTGATCCAGCCGGAAAATAATTTTTCTCGATCAGATCAAAAATCCCCATCAGCATTTTAGCCGTGTAGATCTGCTCCAGTGGAATTGAAAATTCGGCTTCAAAATCCCGGATAAACTGTACCAAGGCTGCACTAGTTTTGGCATAGCCACCACAGCAATAATCATCGAGAATGTTCCAGTTGGTTTTATTCATTAGTTGGGCGACTTCATCTTTTAAAAATGAACCTTTCAGTGCGGAAAATCCTAAGATCTGTTGATGCGCGTGACTGGCTTCGATCAATCCGCTGATGGTGCCACCGGTGCCTACTGCACAACAAATCACATCAAATTGCGCATCGCTATCTTTTAATATTTCCTGACACCCTTGAATCGCCAGAGCATTAGTTCCACCTTCAGGAATCACATAATGTTCAGGAAATTGTCGAGCGAGTTCGGCCAAATACTCAGGCTGTTGCTTGCGCCGATATTCATCACGACTGACGAAATGCAACTGCATCCCGAATTCTTGGGCGGTGGCTAATGTTGGATTCAATGGTCGATCAGCCAGTTCTTCACCCCGAATCACTCCAACACTCTTAAAACCAAACTGCTGTGCGGCAAATGCAGTGGCGGCAATATGATTGGAGTAGGCGCCTCCAAAACTCAGAATATGCTGATAACCCTGTCTTTTGGCTTCAAGAAAATTGTATTTCAGTTTAAAAAACTTGTTGCCCGAGATTTGCGGATGCACCAGATCCAGACGACGTATTATTAAAGTAATATCGTGAAAACTAATCTGTTGATCTGGAATATTTTGGGCAATGGTTTCAAACATAAAAGTTCGCAAAGTTTATGAAGGAGGCATTATAGCGGAAGTGCTAAAAATCAGAGCTTTTGAATAGGCAATAGCGAGCTGATCGCTGTCGAATTGGTTGTAGATTGTCACAAATATTCTGCTGACTATTTAAGCAATAATGCTAATCTAAACAGAGGAAACCCTGAGGAGGGTAGAATAATGAAAATATTATCCTATGTTGTGTTGGTCGGCATGTTGCTCAGTCTGTCGGGCTGTGATGATGCGTTGAATAAACCTAAAACAGAAACCCGTACCATGATTATTGGTGGCGTACCTGTATATGAGCAGGACTATCAACTGCTAGACAAGCATTTGAGTGCTCAGGATGAGTTGAAACCTTAAGTAATTGCTATAGTTGAAATTCATGACAAATCCAGAAATTTTTACAGCAAATTGTCAGGTTTTTGCTTAAAATAGCCCTTCAATTTTTAAGTCAGGTTATCTCGTGGAATCATTCTGGATTTTAGGTTCGATTGCTTTTGCCCTGATGTTAGGCGCAATGAGTCCCGGGCCAACTTCTATTTATGTGGCAAAAAATTCAATTGCCATTTCACGTAAACATGGTTTATTTACTGCATTGGGTACTGGTCTCGGTGCAGCGATTTTTGGTCTGCTGGCGGTTCTCGGTTTGCAGGCATTTTTACTGGCTGTACCCTCAGCGTACCTGGCCTTAAAAATTTGTGGTGGTTTATATTTACTTTGGCTGGCGTTTAAAATCATTAAACATGCCAAAGATCCGATCGAAGCGGATACAACCATTAGCAAACAGATGTCTTTACGCCGTGCTTTTACCACTGGTTTAATCACACAGTTGTCCAATCCCAAAATTGCGATTGTGCTGGCCAGTATTTTTACCGCGTTATTGCCCAAAGAAATTCCAACGTATTTTTATTTTGTTTTGCCTGTCTTATGTTTCTTTATTGATGCAGGCTGGTGTTCACTAGTCGCAGTTGCATTATCTGCGGAAAAGCCACGTCGTGTTTATTTGAAGTTTAAGGCTTTGTTTGACCGCGCAGCAGGCGCAGTTATGACGGTACTTGGCTTAAAATTAATTTTTGGTATGAAGTAATTACTTCATCTAGATGCTCTGCTTATAAATAAAAAAAGCCCCTAGTCGTAGAGGCTTTTTTTATGTCTATTAAAAAGTATTTTCTTCCGAATTAGCAGAAATACGATGAATCGACAAGTCTGCACCATTGAACTCTTCTTCCTCAGTCAGGCGAATACCCATCAAAACCTTAAGCAGGCCATACACCAAAAAACCACCCGCCAAAGCAATGACAATCGCCAGCACTGTACCTATGAGTTGTGAAATTAAAGACACTCCTCCCATTCCTCCAAGCCATTGCTGACCGAAGATACCCACAGCTAATCCGCCAAAAGCACCACAAACGCCATGCAAAGGCCAAACCCCCAATACATCATCCACTTTGAGTTTATTTTGGGTATAGGTAAAGAGTTTCACAAAAATAATGCCGGCGCTGATCCCGATAAAAAAAGCACCCAAGGGATGAACGACGTCTGATCCTGCACAAATCGCCACCAGACCTGCTAAGGGACCATTATGCAGGAAGCCCGGGTCATCTTTCCCCGCAACTTTGGCTGCTATTGTTCCACCGACCATGGCCATCAAAGAGTTAATAGCGACCAGTCCAGAAATGGCATCCAGCCGCTGCGCGCTCATGACATTGAAGCCGAACCATCCCACAATCAGAATCCATGAACCCAAAGCCAAAAAAGGAATTGATGAAGGAGGATGCGCGGTGATCCGGCCATCATTTTTGTAACGGCCATGACGCGCACCAAGTAGGATTATTGCGGCAAGTGCCATCCAGCCGCCCATTGCATGAACGACAACTGAGCCGGCAAAATCATGAAAACTTGCACCAAATGCATGGGTCAGCCAATCCTGAAAACCAAGGTTGCCATTCCAGATCATACCCTCAAAAAACGGATAGATCAGCGCAACCAGAAATAATGTCGCTAAAGCCTGTGAACGCATTTTGGCACGCTCTGCAATCCCTCCAGAGATAATCGCTGGAATTGCTGCAGCAAAAGTCAACAGGAAAAAACAGCGCATCAGATTGTAGCCATGATCGGCAGACAAGGTTGCAGCATCATGGAAAAAGTGCTGACCGTAGGCAAGATAGTAGCCCACTAAAAAATAGGCGATGGCGGAGATGGCAAAGTCGGTTAGAATTTTACTTAGGGCATTGACCTGGTTTTTATGTCGAACTGTTCCAAGCTCTAAAAAAGCAAATCCAGCATGCATGGCAAGCACTAGAACTGCACCGAGAAGAAGAAATAATAAGTCTATATTTTGCATGGTGCGTTCCAATTTAGTGCGCGGGATCACAAAAGAAAATCAGTATATAGAGGCAAATTGATTGTAGAAGAGGGCTAAGCAAGGGAAATTTTGATGAAGAATTTCTTGAAATTGATAAGACTCGATATAAAGCACGTTACTATTTTTTTGCACCAAACTAAGACATGGCGAGAGTTCATAAAATTCAGATTTATATTATATTTTTAGGTGTTTATATTTATCGTAAGAAAAACGGTGCTAAAAAAGCATGCTAAAGGTGCACGTAAAAATTGAAAGATTTTTAAGAAAAAATTTAAAAATAAACGAAACTATTGCTTTTAAATTTCAAAGCGTCATTCAAGTTTTAAATTTACCAAGTCATAGGGAATCTGGCTGAAGGATATTTAAAATAAATGAAACCCTAAAAAATTAGGGTTTCATGCTTAGATAAAATTATTGAAGTATTCAATTAATCTTTAAAATGTACCGGAATCCATTGATAGCTTTTATTGTCTTTAGAATAAATATGTCCAATCCCCGGAAATGGCAAATGTGGTGCTGCTACCGTCTGACCATTTTTCGCATATTCAGCAAAATATTTTAAGCGGGTTTCGATCGCCTTTTTCGGATCGACATCAAAGTCAACGCCGGTCTGTGGGCGATCAAACTGCAGCGTATGTGAGTGCACAATATCTCCAATAAACACCATCTGCTGACCTTTAGATTTTAAGCTAAAACCAAAATGCCCCGGTGTATGTCCAGCCGAACTGATAACATCGAAAGCATGGATTTTATCGCCGGTTTTAAAGGTTTTGAGCTGATTCTTGGCCTGATAGGGTGCAATGGCTTTCTTGATTTTATCGACTGTGCCCAAAAAACCTGCCTGCTTGGCTTTTGGTAATTTTTCTACCGTTGTGGGATTTATCCAGAAATCCAGTTCAGCTTGAGACACATAAATGTTGGCATTGGGAAAATTGGCAACACTATTATTACTTATACCGCATACATGGTCTGGATGTAAATGCGTGAGCAGGATGGCATTGATCTGTTCAGGTTTATGCCCTGAAGCCTTTAAATTGGAATACACTGAACCTAGGTGTGGACCATTACAGCTTGAAGTCCCGCTATCGACCAGAACCATTTCCTTGGCTGTATTGACCAGAAAGGCATTCACGGAGGTTTGGATGCCTTTAGCTTGATCGACGTAGTATTTTTTCAATATCTGGTCGGCTTGAGCTGCTGGAATATCTTTAAATAAGGCTTTGGACAGATAATTGGTGCCATCTAGCAGGGCAGTAATTTGGTAATCCCCGAAGTTATGTTGATAATAACCGGGAACCTGTTTTTGTTGTTGGGTGCTAGAAACGGATTGTGCATGTGTTTGAGAGATACCCGCCATTGAACCTAAAACAAGCAATGACACGATGAGAGAAGAAGTGAAGTATTTCATAGCTATTCTTATGTAATTAAAGTCAATTCTATGTATTAGCACGGATGCCAGCAAAAAAGAATATGAATATATTTACCATTTTTTAAAATGGAAGTGCTGATTTGTCATCTGTACTAAAAAATCAGTCTGAATCTGTATATTGATTTTTTGAAAGTAAAGAATTTATTTTTAATGAAAATATTATTATAAATAAAATGCTTAGATACATTTCACTTTTTATGAAAAGCTCGTTAACATGGGGTATTACGAACAAGCTTTGGGTGTCGCGATGAGTTTTTGGAAAAGAAAAAACAATGCCAGCTTTGTATTTTTCATTATTACCTTATATTCACTACTTGGTTTTGGACTGGGCTATGTGATTTGGGAATTTGTGTTGCAAGGCTAAGTGACCCAGTAATAAAAAGCCTCTAGAGATAGAGGCTTTTTTGATGGATTATTTCGAAGAAAATAGATAATTACTTAATGAGAGCATTGTATGAGCGAACCAGAGTACTCAGGAAAACCTTTAGCTTATTTAGATCAAAATATTCTAGACTTATTTAGTGAATATAAAGAAAAGCCAATACTTAGTAGAGATTCAGATTTTTTTAGATATTTAAAAGAAGAAGTACAAGCTGTTTATTCACCCATTACTTTAGAAGAAATTTACAGATCAGTAATAAAGGGGAAAAGCAGTAAATATTGTGTTGAGTTTTTAGATATCTTAAGGGAGTTAAATGCACACTATATCGCCTTAACTACTGATGAGCATGGGACTTTAACAAATACTATTTTTAGATCCTGGGATGATCCACTAGTTCATTTTAATAATTACATTGAAAATAATTTTTTAAACAAAATGATTAATCCATCAACTAAGAATTTATTTGCTTTATATGGTGGTGTAAAGGATTTTAAAACTTTTGAATACGAACAAATTGAAGCTTTTGATAATTTATTACTATTTTTAGAAAAATCTTTAAGTGATCTTAAAAACAGTACATACAAAGATGACTATCTTTTATCAGAAATAGAAAAATTTAAAGTTAAAATTCCTAACCTAATGAATCAGCGAGATGAATATAAATTATATATTCAGAGATCGGTAAGGCATTTAGAAGAGTCTAATAAAGAAAAATCACCTCATAAATTTTTACGAGAATCATTGAATATCAATCATGATAACTTACAAAAAATTAAATTACCAAATGCTTTAAATCAAATATGGAAATTACTTCAAGAAAACAATCCTGAATTGGAAAATAATGAGTTAGATGACTTCTTTCAATTGAAAAATTTAATTGGTTCAGGGCAGGAATACTATATTTTTCAAAAAGTAAATCAAATTTATACTATATTAAATCTGATCGGTTATTATCAAGATGAAGGATTACATAAAGAAAAGCGTTTTATTGCATCATTCAGTGACATGTCACATGCATCTTATGGTTGTTTTTGTGAATATCTAATCACTCGTGATGAAGCCTTTGCACAAAAAACTAATGTTGCATATGAGTATTTAAATATTGCAACTCAAGTTTTTTGGCTCAAATTAAAATGATTTCAAACTAAAAATAGTGTTAAGCCAATACTTTATTTAAAAATCTGGTCTGTTCGATGTAATAAAAAAGTTGACTTAGTGATGGTATTAATTTAGTTGGAGGCGACATGGATGTCGCCGTTCACTTGTGATACATGGAAGTATCATCAAGTTAACAAAAGATTTTTGTTACTTTTGATCTTTCAAAAGTAAGGCAATAGTTTCTGATCTCTCCCTAACCCTCTCCTTTAAAAAAGGAGAGGGAATCTAAAGGCATAAAAAAAGCCCCTACATCAGTAGAGGCTTTTCTTATCATCTAAGATTGAAAATCTTAAGACACTTTATCACCCGGTTTAGCACCAGATTCAGGTGAAATTACCCAAACACCGTCGCCATTACCCGCAGCTAAAACCATTCCGTTTGAAATACCAAAACGCATCTTACGTGGCGCAAGGTTCGCCACCATCACCACCAGTTTGCCTTTTAAGTCTTCAGGTTGGTAGAACTCACGAATACCACTGAACACATTACGTGGCTCAGCTTCACCAACGTTTAAAGTGAGTTGAAGCAATTTGTCAGAACCTTCAACCGTAGCCGCTTCTAAAACTTCAGCAACACGCAGGTCAACTTTCATAAAATCATCAATATTAATGATTTCAGCTTCACCGGCTTTAGGTTCAGGTTTCTTTTCTACCTTCTTCTCTTTTTTCTTTTCAGCTTTAGCTGGTTCAACAGCAGGAGCAGCTAAAGAATCTTTAGATGCATCCACCATGGCAGCAACAGCTTTTGGATCTACACGTTGCATCAACGGTTGGAACAATGCAATTTCATGACCCACTAGAATTGTTTCGCGAGAAGCAAAATCGAAGTTTTCAAGTTGTAAGAAATCTTGAACTTGTTGAGCCAAAGTTGGCAATACAGGCGCTAAATACACTGCCAATTGACGGAACAGGTTGATTCCCACAGAACATACATCATGAACCTGTTGTTCCTGACCTTCTTGCTTAGCAAGTGCCCAAGGCTTTTTCTCGTCGATATACTGGTTGGCTTTGTCTGCCAGCGCCATGATTTCACGAATTGCCGCAGAGAATTCACGTGCTTCATAAGCCTGAGCAATTGAGCTACCTGCATCAATAAAGCTTTGTACCAATTCAGGTTCAGCACATGTCGTGCTTAACTTGTTATCAAATTTAGTGTTAATGAATTTCGCACAACGGCTGGCAATGTTGACTACTTTACCGACTAAGTCTGAATTCACTTTTTGTACAAAGTCATCCAGATTTAAGTCTGAATCTTCAACTTTGTCAGAAAGTTTCGACGCAAAGTAGTAACGTAGATATTCAGGATTTAAATGCTCTAAATAGGTTTCAGCTTTAATAAAGGTGCCGCGAGATTTTGACATCTTTTGGCCATTTACCGTCAAGAAACCATTTACGAATAAGCCTGATGGCGTACGGTAGTTAGCGCCTTCAAGCATTGCCGGCCAGAACAGGGCATGGAAATATACGATGTCTTTGCCAATGAAGTGATAGACTTCATTTTCAGAATCTTTTTTCCAGAAATCGTCAAAATTCAACTCAGGACGTTTGGTCTTGATGTAGTTTTCAAAACTTGACATATAGCCAATTGGCGCATCGACCCACACATAGAAGTATTTGTTTGGTGCATCTGGAATTTCAAAACCGAAGTATGGCGCATCACGTGAGATGTCCCAATCGTTCAAGCCATTTTCAAACCATTCGTCCAGCTTGTTGGCAATCGATACTGGCAGGCGACCTTCATCACGAGTCCATTTTTGCAGGTATTCACCAAAATTTGGCAATTTAAAGAAGTAATGATCAGATGATTTTTCAACTGGTGTTGCGCCACTTAAAGTGGAATGCGGATTCAACAATTCTGTCGCATTATAAGTTGCACCGCAGACTTCACATGAGTCGCCGTACTGATCTTCCGCCTTACATTTCGGACAGGTGCCTTTAATGAAACGGTCTGACAGGAACATGCCTTTTTCAGGATCAAAAAGCTGGGTCACCGGGCGAACTGCAATATTGCCAGCATCACGGTTTTTCACATAGATTTCAGATGCACGGGCACGGTTGGTATCGCTATGTGTAGAATCATAATGATCGAAATGCACACCGAAACCGTCAAAGTCACGGATATGTTCTTTTTGCACATTGGCAATTTGTGCTTCAGGTGAAATGCCATTCGCTTCGGCACGTAGCATGATCGCAGTTCCGTGAGCATCATCCGCACAGACATAAGTCACATCATGACCCATCGCGCGCATGGCACGTACCCAAATATCTGCTTGGATATAGCCAAGTAAGTGACCCATATGAATCGGGCCATTGGCGTAAGGAAGGGCATTGGTGACTAAAATTTTACGCACGGATTCACTCTCTCATTCGTATTCATTATGCAATGGGCCATAATTTTACATGATGCCGAGGGGATTACAAAGAAATGCTTTGCTGAAACCCTGCGAATAGATGGACTTGGACAGCCCGAATACAAAAGCCTGCATCATCTTTAGCATAGAGCTTTTCAATACAGATTTGACTCAGCTCATGCTACATCCTGCAAACAATAGCAACAACTTGTACAGGCTTTGTTGCAGTTTGCTTACTTCGCCCGATTCGCGTGATGCTTTGTGCTAAAAAAATGGCTGATTGGTTATATGATATGCCTAAGGAGGGTACCTCATGACTCAGCAGAACCAAAACAATACGTCGAAGCAAAATCAAGATAAAGAACAACATGCACGCGAATTGAATGATCAGCTTGCAAAAGAGCAAAAGCAAAACGAGCTGGATAAACAGCATAATCAGGAACATAAGAACGGGCAAAGTGCCCAGACCCATGCTGATCAGAAGTCTGATACCCAGCATAACGGTAAAGAGGAAAATGCTGAGCAATCAGCGCAAAAAGACAGTTCTCAAGAGAATCAGTCTGATAAAAAAACTGAAAGCTTTAAGATGGATGACTTAAAAGCCAAAGCGATAGCGATTGGTGAAGAGCTATTGCAAAAAGGTGAAAAGCTTCTGAATGAGCTGAAACATGGCAAATCTGACAACCAGCAAAATGCTGAGCAAGGTTCGGATGATGCGAAAAAAGCCAAAGCGGATCATACTTCTCAAGATAAGTCATCTAACAAGTCAGATAAACAAAATGCTAAAGATGGTCAGACCGATCAGCAGGCAGGTATGGCAAATTTAAAAGATGAAGCCATGCATAAGTTTGAAGATACCAGACAGAAAATCACAGACTTATTCAGCGAAGCCTCGGTTAAGTTCGCTGAGCTGAAACAGATGGCAACTGATACGATGAATAAAATGAAAGATAATCAATCGAAGGAAGGTGATTCTGATCAGCAGCAAGATGCCAAAGATACAGATTCAGAAAGCAACTCTCAGTCTAAAAAGGATGAATCGAAACAAGATCAGGATAAAAATACCAAGGATCAACAGGACAAATCTGAAAACAATAAAAATCATAAATAGTCTGTGATCATGGAGCCACTTTAATCACAGAAGGTTAAAGTGGCTTAACACGCTCGAGATAAATAAAAAAAATTTATTACATCAAAATAGTCCATCTCTCTTTTCTTTCATTATTTCTATTCACCAAGATTTCATAAAACATTTCAAAAAACCGAGTAAAATGGTTGGAAATTGAAGATATCTGTTTCATCTTCTCCAATACAGTGCTTAACCTTCGCCTAAAACCCCGTTAAACTAAGCGATTCAGATGTCGATCTACATTTTTGGAGTAACCTATGTCTTGGCTTTCTTCGCTTAAATCGGTTTTTTCGCCTTCCAAGGAGGTGAACGAAGAAGCTGTGCAAAACGTACTGCAAAACTATATCTTGCCAAATTCCAGCAATACCTTGAAAGATCGTATTACGCAGGTCAATGTACAGGGTGAGATTCTGCAAATCACTTTGAATACCTATCCAGAAGAAAAAGCGCAGCTGCAACAGATTCATGATGAACTGGCGGAAGCTTTGCAAAAATGTGGTATTAAAGAACTGAATATGCATGTGATTCAGCAGAAAACTGGACATAAGAAAGAAGGGGGTTGCGGGCATAACCATGCTGAAGGTGAAAACTGTTCAAGCGAGCCTAAAGCGGAAGCAAAACCCAATCTTCCCCCTGTGGTTGATGCGTCGGCACAGCCTGCAAAAACAGAAGAAGCTGATCCAAATAATCCACCTATTCAAAAAGCTGCGCCGCAACAGCGTGATGTTCCAAAACACCCAAGGATTCAAAATGTGATTCTGGTGTCATCTGGTAAAGGTGGCGTAGGTAAATCGACCACGACTGTAAATCTGGCTTTGGCTCTACAGAAATTAGGCCTGCGCGTAGGCGTACTAGATGCCGATATTTACGGCCCAAGTATTCCGACTATGCTCGGCAATGCCGGCAAAACGCCAATGATCGAAGCAGAGCAGTTTGTCCCTATCGAAGCCTATGGGATGGCGGTATTATCAATTGGCCATTTAACTGGAGATCACAATACTCCAGTCGCCTGGCGTGGTCCAAAAGCCACGGGTGCATTAATGCAGTTATTCAATCAGACCCTATGGCCAGACCTTGATGTGCTGATGATTGATATGCCACCTGGCACAGGTGATATCCAGTTAACTCTCGCGCAGCGTATTCCGGTAACGGGCGCAGTAATTGTGACAACGCCACAAAACGTGGCCTTGCTGGATGCGACCAAAGGCATTGAATTGTTTAACCGCGTGCAGATTCCGATCATGGGCGTGATTGAAAACATGTCGACCCATATCTGCTCAAATTGTGGTTTTGAGGAACAGATTTTTGGTACAGGCGGTGGCGATAAACTGTCTGAGCAATATCAAGTCCCATTATTGGGTCGTTTACCTTTGGATGCTAAAATTCGTGAAAATGCCGATGCTGGAACGCCGTCAGTGATCGCGGGAGATGCTGCTGCAGAAAGCTATATGCTGATTGCAGAGAAAATTGCAGCGCAGTTACCTAAAGCAGAGAAAGACCATAGTCGAATTTTTTAATTCTATAGACAATTCAGATATTTAAGCCTTAGCTAAAAGCTAGGGCTTCTTATTTCTTATTTTTAAAATTAGCTCGATTTAAATGATCGAAATTGACTGAAATGACTATCGGGTGTTTATCCTGAAAGCTTATATAAACATTTGAATTAATTAAAATAAATAAATTTAAATTTTAGGTTATATGTTCTCTTACAATTATTTTTTTGCAGCACTGACCGAATTCTTCTATGCTACTCGGATTAGAGCGAGGTCAAACTATGATTTCATGGTTTTTTATTGGTTTAGTGGCAACCATTCTTTTAACACCAGGCCCAACCAATACCTTATTGGCATCTTCAGGCATTCAGGTCGGATTTAAAAAAACATTTCGTTTAATTCCTGCGGAAGCCTTTGGTTATCTGATTGCCATTAGCTTATGGGGCATTCTGATCGGAAAAATTTCCGTTCATCTTCCGCTTTTACCGACCATTCTCAAACTTTTTAGTGCTGGCTATATTCTATTTCTCGCTGTGAAATTATGGCGGACTGCAGAAATAAGCGAAAATCTTGAAAATGTCTCGATTCGCGCACGAGAATTATTTTTGGCAACCTTGCTTAATCCTAAAGCACTTTTATTTGCCTCAGCGATCTTTCCTGTCATTGTCTGGAAAAGCGGCCAACATTATGTGACTCATATGCTGGTTTTCTTGCTTCTGTTGATCCCGATTGCATTCTTCTGGACTTTTCTGGGTTCAATCCTGGCCAGAAAAAACAGTCGCTGGCTCAATCAGAAAAACCTGCAGAAAACGGCTTCGCTGGTATTAATGAGCTTTTCCATTCCTTTAAGCTATTCTGCACTTTTAAGTTTATAAGCTGATCTCAATCAGCAATTTTTTGGCAACTTTAGCTCTAAGCCTTTCACTTATTTTCATTAGTGTCAATTTCAGTTAAAGTACGTCGCAATAACTTGTTCTTAAGATTTTTGGATTATATCAATGGCAATTAAGTCTGATCGTTGGATTCGCGAAATGAGCGAAAAACACGGCATGATTGAACCGTATGCAGAAAACCAGGTACGTTTGGATGAAAATGGTCAAAAGCTGATTTCGTATGGCGTATCCAGCTATGGTTATGACGTGCGTTGTGCACGTGAATTTAAAGTATTCACCAATGTGCATTCTGCAATTGTCGATCCGAAGAACTTTGATGAACGCAGCTTTATTGATATCGAGTCGGATGTTTGTATCATTCCGCCTAACTCGTTTGCTTTGGCGCGTACCATCGAATATTTCCGCATTCCACGTAATGTCTTGACCGTGTGCTTGGGTAAGTCTACTTATGCGCGTTGTGGCATCATTGTCAACGTGACTCCGCTTGAGCCAGAGTGGGAAGGACACGTCACTTTAGAGTTTTCAAATACTACTAATCTTCCTGCGCGTATTTATGCAGGTGAAGGTGTAGCGCAGATGCTGTTTTTTGAATCTGATGAAGTCTGTGAAACCTCGTATAAAGATCGTGGTGGTAAATATCAAGGTCAGACAGGCGTTACTTTGCCGAAGACCTAATTGTTTTAAAATATTGAATGACGGGACTTTATGTCCCGTTTATTTTTTTGAGATTTTCATTCATCGGAAACTGCTATTTTTCGCCTAATTGGCTTTGGCATCTGTATTAAAAATCAGCATAATGGATTCCGCATAACCATAAAAAAGATGCAATGCATTATAAAAAATCAAAGATTGGCGGCTGGGAAGCTGAAGCATAAGGTGCGGAGCATCGAATAAAAAGGAAAGAGTGAGATGACTCAGATAAAAGATATATTTAAATTTCGCAAAAGTTATTTGGCGATGACAATCGGTTTCAGCCTGTTGCCTTCTGCACATGCGATGCAGGAATTATCAGATTCTTCTCTTTCTGACACCACAGGTGAGGGTGTTGCGCTCGTCCTTGATGATTTTAAAATGGTGTTTCAAGGTCCTAAAGATCTTTCTGCAGGTTCCAGTTACGCCAGAGAGATTGCAAATCCGGGGCAGGCGGATACAGGATTTATTCGTATCATTCCGACTGGTGAAAATTACAACCAACTTGGGCAGCGTGTATACGACAAAGTTTATAAATCTACATATGATAATACTTTTCATGTTGAAAGAACGCAGAATTATGCAACTGAGTATCAGCAAGCCTTTGGTACCTTAAAAACTGATTTTTATAATAATAACTATAATACGATTAAGAATACTCATGATACACAAACAAACCGAGACGCATTTAAGCAAGAATTAGTCGATTATTATTATAATACAGACTTTATGAAAGCCTATTATGACCAACGTCGTGATGATTATTATAATGGAGCCGGTAAACCCGCTTTAATTCAATATAGTCTAGTCGATGATGGCACAACAATGTTTGATCACTCACCGGGGAATCTAATTGGTTTAGATAATAAGGCCAAAACAAATACATTGGAAATGATTGACCTTCTTTATGGTAAGGATGCGACGAAATCAATTCCTTCAACTGAATGGAGTACGACTGTTGATAGACAAAATATTATTGGAGCGATTGTAGATGCAAGAATTCTTGCACTAATTAAAGCAGACTACGATAAAAAATTGGAAGCTGCTTTAGCCGGAATAATGAAGGATGCAGATAGTGCTGCTATGGCTGAAATCATTGCTAGAGCAGATCAGGCTGCTAAAACTGAAGCTGCTAAAAGCTCTGTGAGCACTTTAAGAACTAAAGCCGATGTATTTATTTATGGTCTGGCATTATCGAAAAGTGATGGTTCTTTAAGCACACGATACAGTAATCAGGGTTTCAGCTGGGGATCAGCAGATAATCCCTGGTTATTTCGGGCAGGAACTGAAAACGTCAAACAGTTTAAGGACGCTGCTAAAGATGTAGGCTATATTGCTTTGGAGGCCCCATTAAGTCCAATCGCAGGGGTTGAAAGTGATAATAATATCAAGCTGGGCTTCTGGAGTGATATTTTTGCACGTGAGCTTAACTCCTCGAATGCTGTAGATCCTATAACAGGTGGGCCAATATCAGGACTTGATACGGATTACCGATTAAGAACCCAATTTGTTGCCAATGGTCTGAGTTTTAATGGCTCGCAAGTTCGGTTATTTCAAACCTTAGAATCTGACAATAAGAATTACAGCCAAACATTGGGTATGGCGAGTATTGTTCGTCTGAATACCAATGATCGACCAGAAACTCTAAGCAGTAGCGATAGTAATCTTAACAGTAAAGGTATTCGTCTCAGTACCGCAGCAAAAACAGATGCACTTGATGGTAATGTTCCAACCCCGGCCTTGAATGGAAGTGATGCTCCTATATTTCATGATTCTGAGGGTTTATATCTCTATAGTCCAAATATTAACTTGGTGCTTGGTAATATGTACCAGCCTTTCGTTGTCGGTTCAGAAGGCAATAATATTATTTTAGAAGTGACACGTATTCCCAATATTCCTGCTATTTATAATCAAATTTATCAAAATTATGGGGGCGGATTGGGTACAACAGATTTAAAGGGTTCGACCTGTAATGTCTATAGTTGTGGTACACCGATTAAAAATAATGCATCAGATACCACCGCACTTTATCAAGGGCGTAATGCGACTCACAGTAGCATCTCAATAGGGACTACAGAACGTATCTCAGGGACAAATATGCTGCGCGCCAAGGATGGTGTGAATTCAACAGGAATCGTATTTAAAAATACTGATGGTATAAGTAAGAATTTTGGATCTGCTGTCATTGATGGGGTCCTGATTCAGCATCTGAAAATTAGAACAACTGGTCTATAAGGAAGTATAAGAATGTCCAAATTAGTAACACTCTGTGCATTATTATGTACCTCTATGACCAGTTTTGCCGGATTGGAAGCCCTTGATCAGCAAGCATTAACCAATACCGTGGGGCAAGGCGGAGCAGATCTTAACTGGACTTTATCTTTAAACCATATTTATGCGACAGATTTAAGTAAAGATAAAATTTCTCGGCTTGATGGAAGTGGCAACCCGCTCGAAGTATTTTATGTTCTAGATCCCACCGCTTGTGGAGCAACAAAACAATTTTGCCGTCTGGCAATAGTGCCGAATAACCATGTCGATGCCAATGGAAATAAAAAGTGGTTAGTCTTTAAAGGCATTCAAGGCACGATTCAGATTGATAAGTTTTCAATTGATGGTACAACCATCATTAATCATCGTAATGAACCACAAACGGCGATGCAAATTACCTTTTATGATCACCAGCCTTTAAAGATCCGTAATTTAGGCTTTAATACAGTTTCCATTGAAACGGGTACAGGTGCTGGCGCCTTGGAAGGTTATGCCAATACAGGTGTTTATAGTACGTATACAGGGCGTACCTATAATGCCGATGGAACTTATACAACCGCGCCCCAAGATGTTCCTTCGTTTGATCAAGGTGCTGAAAAAGGATTTATGGGGTTGAACATTCATGGAAATCTGCATATGTCAGGCAATTTGAAAATATTTGGTTATAACTGTACAGGTGGGGCACAAAGTCGTTGTTAGTAACAACGTCAAATACAGCATAAGGATATAAAAATGAAAAAAACAACAATAAAGTTGAAATTGCTAACGGTATGCATGTGTCTTATACAACAAGGTTATGCACTTGAAACTATTGAAGAGCAGGAATTGAGTGAAGTCACTGGACAAGATGGTATGGTGATTACTCATGAAATCTCTAAAGCCAGTATTGCTCAAGCCAATTGGTATGATCCAAATCCAACTGCCAATACTAAAATGGGCTTAGGTCTACATAATGTTGAGATTATTGGAAAAGATAATAAACCAATCATTAGTCAACTTGAAATAGATGTAGGTGCCACTTCACAAGGGGCAGGACTTCGGCTAGCTGCAAGTGTTTCACCCTTTCAAGCCACTGCAGATTTAAAATTGGTAAAGATCGCCTGTACGACCAATCCATGTAGTCAATCTGCGAATAGTATTCGGACTACGGGTACTCAATCTAATCAAACTTTGGGTGGATTAGGGATTAGTACCTCTACACCGCTTAGTGTGCTATTACAAACCAGTGCAGGTCTATTTAATAAAGATTCAATTGCCAGTATCGATTTTCAACTTAAAAATGCCACGATTAGTCATAAATTAGGCGAAAATAGTCTGATTTTGAATGACTTTAACTTTAACTTCGCGGGTCAAGGATATATGTACATTGACCCGGATGAAGGCGTGGTACTCACCACACGAAATGGCAGTCAAGATCATTATGTGGATCTAAAGCGTGCTGAAGATATTACTGATATCGCGGCTGGCCGGGTTAATCCGACCAATCCAGGGGTTAATATTGACCTGCGTTATAATACGCCAAATAATGAACGCAAAAATATTATGCGTTTAGGAGCTTCGGGTGCAGTCACTAACGCAAGATTATCCATGAGTGCAGATCAAACCCAGATAGGTACTTTTGATGTTAGTAACAAGGTGAATGGTGTACTAGAACGTCAGGACAAAGCTGCAACAGGTTACAGTGGCCTGGTCGGAGAAGGTGGGTTGAATCTAGGCTTGTCTGCAGATTTTACAGGTACTAATAGTACCGGGCTTCCAGCAACTATGGCACCTACAACACTTGAGATTGGTCATACCGGTAAGGGAAGCCATGCTGTGCAATTCTCCAAGCTCAGACCCTTGACTACACGTAATGCTGCCGGTGCTTTACACGGTAAAAATGCTTATATCGACTTTGGAAATATATATATAAATACTATTACTGCAAAAAGTCTCGATTTCATAATCAATGAAAATATGCAAAAGACTTTAGGTAGTAGTAGCACTGTACTTAAACAGACACTCAGTACCACCACGAATGGAGAGGATTTTGCCTATATCGCCGTACGTGGAATGGATTTTCAGTCCATTGCTGCTAAAGCACGTTTCATATCAGATAACTCTTTGGCGGAAATTGGTGGCGATGGTGGTTCATGGGGAATCGGTATTCCTATTTATAATTTAAATGCCAATGTTGCCTTGTCTGGAACGACTTATGGAACAAACAATAAGCAAGCAATTGCGTATAACATTATGGCATCTACAGAAGGCTATGGAATTGACAAGAAAACCGGTTTACCAAGCACAACCTCGATTATATTGATTGATGGTAAAAATGGCGATCATGGTGAGGCTGTTAACTATTATGCTGGTTTTAGGAATATCGATGCTTTGATCAAGTCGGAAGGGATTATTAGTTATAAAGATGAAGGTATTTATATTCGTGCCGATAAACTGCTGATTGGAGCTAAAGCTGAGCTTGCGATTGGTCAATTACCAGGATCTAAATATAATTGTACCAATGCATCGGTCACTAAATGCGGAAGCTATGTGCCTCATGATAATTTTTCTAAACGTGATGATGTCCTGACTAATATTGCTTTTAAACTTGATGGAAACGGCGAGCTCCTCATCATTCCAGGAGTGGATCCGACCAGCGATTCACCAGATACCAACTTCCTGTCATTTGATGCAAATTTTAAGTTTAGACCCCTTACCGCAGAAGAAACTGCAAACAAAGATAATCTAGGTAGCTATTTTAGTATCGCCAATGAAGATATTGATTCAGCCGGGGTATTAAAAACTTCGTCAATTAACTTTAACCGGATGGAAGGTCATTTGGGTGTCAAAGCAAAAGTTCGTGTTAGTGCAGATACAGTGACTTTGGATAATCAGGTCAAATTCAATTATGAAAATAATATTGCAACACCATTTAAAACCAATTTTGCCATGGCGACCAATGGCAATATGCAAAACATGGCAAGTATTGCACTGACGGGTGGAACCATACGTAGCACGATGGGAATCACACCACGTTAATAAGAATATAAGGACGTTAAAATGAAAAAAATATTTTTGAATAGTCTGGCTTTGGCAATGTGTGTGATTACACAGCAAAGTTTTGCAATGACAGCTTTAGATGATGACGCTTTATCTGCAGTTGATGCGCAAGCATTATTAAATCTAGAAAATGCTTATGATTCATCTCAAGGGATTAACTTTCATAAGCTGAGCGTTGAGGCTTTGATGGAGTTGAACGTTAATATTAAAACTTTACAGCTCGGTTGTGGTGGAAGTAACGGTGGAACAGGCTGTGATATTGATATTTCCAACTTAGCATTAAGTGGATTGAATCCCAGCTTTGATGCTGAAGGGAATCCTGTCTTTTCCGGTGATCGGGCTAATACTAGTGCCAGTATAAATAATCCTTTTATTGAATTTGCGATTAAAAATGGCGGAAGTGCCTCTACCCGAGAAGTAGTGGGTTTTCGCTTAGGTGCAGATAAAATTGTCGGGCTTTTGACCATGGGAACTGATAACGTTGAGAATCCGAATGATGGTCTCAAAAGTTTTAGTGGCTATATGAAAATGGCGCAGACTACGGGCGAGTCTGTAACAAAGGCCGGAACTTTCGGTAATGCAAGTGATCAAAAAATTCAAGGGAATTTAAAGGCCTTGGGGCAAACACGTGAATTTATTAGTAAGCCTGGTGCTGAGGGCCATACTGGAATTACTGTGCCTTCCATGCGGGTGGACTTTACCATGCCTGAGACTATTGTAACTGGACAACGACTAAAGTCGGCAACTGTGACGAATATTCGTTCCAGTATTACCTCGATTCCTTTGGCAGCGCCTATATCTGGCGCAACTTTGCCAAACGATGTAATTGGTACACCAAATTTCTCAAATGATAAACTATACGTGGAGTTCGACCCATTAATTGACTTTCTTAATTTGGGAACTCATTCTTTCTTTCAAATGGGGGCCGGTTCAAGTCTGGATAATCTGAATATGGACATTACCTTTGTCCAGGCTTTGAACATGATTCATAATATTCCTTTAAATGGTACAGGCGGCTATTTATCTTTACAAAGTCAAAATGTACATTGGCAAGGAGCAGATGCAGCTGATATTGCCAAACCAGGTTGGTGGATGTCTTTTAAAGATCCGATCCAACTAGGGGTATTAAAAACCACAGATGAAGTGGATATTTCATTTGTATTACCTCAAGTTGCCACAGCTATTTCAGAATTCCTGTTACGTCCTGAAAATTTGATTAATGTAAATGTAGGTGAAGCTGTAGGTTCGCTTGCAAATGTGCCAGTCGTACGTAAATTAAATATTGATGTCGGTCAATTTACTAACTACAATGGTGGAACTCCCGCAACCTTAACCTTAATGGATAAGTTGCTACAAAACCAGAATGTGACTTCAAACTGCTTTGGTGGGCATAAGTTCTGCTAGTTTATAGCCATAAAAAATCCCGCATTACGCGGGATTTTTTATAAGAGAGCGAAATTATTTAGCAATCTTCGCCAATAATTCTTCTTTCGAGATATTTACTGATTCAGCATCACGGCGGCCTTTATATTCAAACGTCCCCGCATCTAAGCCTTTTTCGCCAATTACAATACGGTGTGGAATACCTGTCAGCTCAAGATCAGAGAATTTCACGCCCGGACGTTCGTTACGGTCATCAAGTAATACGTCAAAACCTGCAGCTTGTAATTCAGCATAGAGTGCTTCCGCAGCTTCCATAGTTCGTGGAGATTTGTGTGCATTCATCGGCACAATGGCAACTTCAAACGGTGCAATGGCAGTTGGCCAGATAATGCCTTTCTCATCAAAGTTCTGCTCGATTGCAGAAGCTACTACACGCGTTACACCAATACCATAACACCCCATTGTTACAGTGAATGGTTTGCCATCTTCACCCAAGACTTTACAACCTAAAGCTTCAGAGTATTTTTGACCCAACTGGAAGATATGCCCCACTTCGATACCACGTTTGATTTGAAGCGTACCTTTACCATCTGGAGATGGGTCACCTTCAGCCACGTTACGTAGGTCATAAACTTCAGTGAACTGTGCATCACGTTCCCAGTTTACACCAGTTGCGTGTTGATCTGCTGCATTTGCACCCGCAACAAAATCAGACAATACGGATGCTGCACGATCAACAATGACGGTGATACCTTTTTCGACCAGACCTTGAGGACCAACAAAGCCAGCAGTTAAGCCAAGTGCTTGAAGTTGTTCTTCAGTAGCAAATGTTAAAGGTGCAGCAATTAAAGGATGTTTTTCAGCTTTAATTTCATTCAGTTCGTGATCGCCACGAAGGAATAATGCAACGACTGGTGCCTCTTGACCTTCTTTCGCTACAACCCCTTGAACCAATAAGGCTTTTACTGAATGAGCAGGGTTCGTACCCAAGAATGCTGATACATCTGCAATGGTTTTTTGATTTGGTGTATCTACCAGTTTGAGTTCTTGTGTAGGTGCCGCACGTTCACCGACAAGTACTGCTTCTGCCATTTCAATATTGGCTGCATAGTCAGATTCAGTCGAAAATGCGATATCATCTTCACCGCTTGAAGCCAGTACGTGGAATTCGTGAGAACCTGAACCACCGATTGAACCGGTATCTGCTTGTACTGGACGGAAATCTAAACCAAGACGGGTGAAGATTTTGCAGTAGGCTGCATACATGTCGTCGTAGGTTTGTTGCAGTGATTCCTGGTTGGCATGGAAAGAGTAGGCATCTTTCATAATGAATTCACGTGAACGCATTACGCCAAAACGTGGCCGAATTTCGTCACGGAATTTGGTTTGTACTTGGTAAAAGTTTGCAGGCAATTGCTTGTAGCTTTTTAATTCGTTACGTGCAAGGTCAGTGATCACTTCTTCATGCGTCGGACCGAGAACAAATGGGTTGCCATGGCGGTCGTTGAAGCGTAAAAGCTCAGGACCGTATTGTACATAACGACCTGATTCTTCCCATAAAGATGCAGGTTGAGTCACCGGCATATAGACTTGAAGTGAACCGACTTTGTCCATTTCTTCGCGAACGATCGCTTCAACTTTATTTAATACGCGAACGCCCATCGGCAACCAGGTGTATAGACCTGAAGCCAACTTACGAATCATACCGGCACGAAGCATCAGCTGATGGGAAATAACCTCAGCATCGTTCGGGGTTTCTCTTAACGTTGCAAATAAAAAGCGACTCGCGCGCATGGAAACTGTCCTAAAAAATTAAGCGTTAAAGCAGGGATTATACAATAAAAAATGAGGTGAGCATTTGGGAATGTCACCTCATTGTGTTGCATTAAATTATGCCATGATTTTACGTGCCTGACGCAGCATAAAATTCTTAAAGTCATCCAGGTAAGTAAAGATCACCGGCACCACCACCAGGGTCAGCAGGGTAGAGGTAATTACCCCACCAATCACCGCATGCGCCATCGGTGCACTTTGTTCCCCACCTTCACCTAGCCCTAGGGAAAGTGGAACCATGCCCATAACCATCGCGCTGGTGGTCATCAGAATAGGACGCAAACGGGTTTTACCAGCGGCAATAATCGCATCATAACGATCTTCGCCGCGATCCATGGCCTTCTTGATGAAGTCGATCAGCAGAATCGCATTCTTGGTCACCAGTCCCATCAGCATGATAATGCCGATAATCGAGAACAGGTTCATGGTGGAATTAAACAGGAACAAGGCCAGAAATACGCCAATCAGCGACAATGGTAGTGAGGCCATAATTGCCGCAGGATGGATAAAACTGTTGAACTGCGAACCGAGCACAATATAGATAAATACAATCGACAGGGTAATCGCAGTCAGGGCATAACCTGCGGATTCTGCCATGTCGGCATTGGAGCCTTGAGTATCGAAACTATAACCCGGTGGCATATCAAAATTTTCTTGCAAGCGGCTGATATCCGTACCAATGTCGCCTGCAGGACGTCCTGAGGTATTGGCCTCGACTAGCACTTCACGTGCCAGATCACGTCGATTAATCTGCGAGGCACCGAGTTTTTCTTCAAATTTGGCCACGCTCGAAAGCGGAACCAGAATTGGTTGATTATTGGCATCGGTTTTATTTGAGGTGATATACATATTCTGTAAATCGCTAGGCAAGCTGCGCTGGTCTTCGGTCAGGCGCAGATTCACATCATAGGTTTCACCTTTTTCATCCTGCCAGGTCGTGACATCATCACCGGCAATCAGCGGACGCACTACATTGGCAATCTGATTGACTGATAAACCTAAATCACTGGCCAAGACGCGATTAATCTGTACATCAAGAGTTGGCTTTGGTTCTTTTAATGAAGTTTCCAGATCGACAATGCCATTAATTTTCGCCATTTCCGTCATAAAGCGATCAGAAATTTTTTGCAGTTCATCCAGATCAGGACCTTTGATCGAAATCATGATCGGCTTCTGACCGCCTGAAACGGTTTCATCGGCGGATGCCACCGAGGTAATGCTGATTCCGGCAACCGATTGCAGACGCTGGCGGAATTCATTATTTAGCTCATTCAGGGTCTTTTCACGTTCAGTACGCGGCGTCACGGTCACCCGTAAACTGACATGGTTTTTACCGCGGTCGGTTGCACTATTAATCACCGCATAGGTGGCTTTGACATCCGGATGTTGCCGAATAATCTGATCCACCTGCTGCAGTTTGGCTTGTGAATATTCAAGCGATGAATCGACCGGTGTTTCAAACTTGATCCGGATTTCACCTTTATCCGGAACCGGTACAAATTCGGTGCCGATCAGTTTGGACAATCCCAGAGCACCAAATAATGAAGCGATAGCAATTAATAAAGTAATCAATCTGAAGCGCAGTGCCAGTTTCAGCAATTTTTCATAGACATGGCTTAAGTTATCCAGCTTGCTCGAGATCCAGCTAAAGAAACGTTTCACCCGACCTGGTTTTTTATTTGGATCTTTTTTCTTTTTTGCCCAGTGCGCAGAAAGCATCGGGTCCAGGGTAAAGCTGACAAACATCGAGATCAGAACGGCCATACTCACCGTGACCCCGAACTGGTAGAAGAAACGACCAATAATTCCGCCCATAAAGGCCACAGGCAGAAATACGGCAACAATGGTCAGTGTTGTGGCCAGAACAGCTAAACCAATTTCTTTGGTGCCATCGAGTGCAGCAGTCACGTGATCTTTGCCCATGTCGGTATGCCGGACAATATTTTCACGCACCACAATTGCATCATCGATCAACAGACCAATACTCAAGGACAGCGCCAGTAAAGTCATCATATTGATGCTAAAGCCAAAGGCCCAGATAAAGGTCAGCGTACCCAAGAGTGCAATGGGTAGGGTCAAACCGGTAATCACAGTTGAACGGAAAGAGCCTAAAAATAATAGGACAATCAGCACAGCCAGTACCGCACCTTCAATAATGGTGCGGGCTACATCGCCAATGGTGCCGCGGATACTTTTGGAGGAATCTACCACTACTTGTAAAGTAGTGCCTTGGGGAAGCTGCGCCTCAATACTTTCTAAAGTTGCATAGCTCTTGTCGACTACTTCAATGACGTTTGCATCTGAACTACGCAAAATATCAATCGCAACTGCAGTTTTGCCATTCAAAAAGGCAGCCGATTCCAGCTCTGCCTGACTGTCTTGAATATTGGCCACTTGTCTGAGGAAAATCGGTACGCCGTTTTTATTGGCAATAACCAGATCGCCGAAGGCGAGGGGATGCAGTACTTTGGAATTGATTTCAATGACCAGTTCCGAATTACCCGATTTAAGCGTCCCCCCCGGGACTTCAATATTCTCGGCCTTTAAGGTGTTAATCACACTGTCCACACCAATGCCAAAGGCTTGTAGTTTTTGTGGTTCCACCTGAATCCGGATCTGGCGCTGCGCATCACCCAGCAGGTTGACCGTTCCGACGCCCGGGACTGTACGCAATTGTGGCACAATTCGCTGATCCAGATAGGAACTGAGCGCTTTCACATCCATATTGTCGGATTCAAATACGATCGACATTACCGCATTCGCCGTCGGGTCATAACGTTCTACAATCGGCTCCTGAATCTCATCACGAAATTCAGCAGTTACAGAAGCGATTTTATCCCGCACGTCCTGAGCTGCTGTGGTAGATGTCACATCCAGATTAAATTCAGTGGTGATGATGGACAGGCCTTCACTGGACTGGGAAATCACCTGTTTCAAACCGGAAATGGTATTGATCTGATCTTCGAGTTTCTTGGTGATTTCCGATTCAACCGTTTCCGGAGAAGCGCCCGGATAGTTGGTATAGATCACCACAAAAGGGAAATCGACATCAGGAAATTCTTCAACGCCCATCCGCTGCCAGGAAGCCAGTCCCAGTACCATCAAACAGAACATCATCATGATGGTGAAAACCGGATACTTCACACTAATTCGGGTAAACCACATGTCAATGATCCTGTATGAATGGTTTTAGTTGGCGCGAAGGGTGACAGTTTTTTGCAGATCGGCTTCGCTAAACTTAACCCGGCTGACCTGATCACTATTTTCTAGTCCTTGAACCACGGCAATGTTGTCGCTATAACGCTGTTCTAGTACCTGAACATTGACTTTGATAATTTTATTCTGGCGTATTATCCAGACATAAGGTTTATTCTGAATGTCTTGAATAGTATCTAATGGAATCAGCTGGCCAGAAATCTGTTGTGAACTCAGAATGTTGCCTTCAACGAAGGAGCCGATACTTAGCGAAGGAATGGTTTCATTCGGCGTGGCAAAGAATTCGATCTGGCGACTGGCCTGATCTGCAATGGGGGAAATCCGGCTAATTACGGCAGTGAGCCGATTTGGATTACCTTGAATGTTGTATTCGACCTGACTGCCCAGTCTTAAACCTGATTGCAGATCACTAGGTACGCGTGCTTGAATTTCCAGCCGTTTCGGATCGACAATTTCAAACAGGGTTTGTCCAATGGCAACGGTTTGACCCGGTTCAACCTGACGTTGCGTAATCACGCCACTGATCGGACTGGTCATGGTGCCATCACGATCGGCTTTCTGGGCAATATCGACATTGGCTTGCTGGGCGCGGACATTTTCAAGCTGGGCCTGATAATCGACCTGACTTTGTTCATATTCTACTTTTGAAATAAACCCCTGATCGAGCAGACGCTTTTTACGCTGCATCATGTTGTGCGCCTGATTGGCTTGCGCTTGAGTTGAGGCCAGATTCGCACGCGCCTGTGCCAGACGAGCTGCATTGTCCTGATTATTCAGGCGTACCAGCACTTGTCCCTTGGCAACTGTTTGACCTACCTGTGCGTTTACGCTGGTGGCAGTAGCAGAGACCTGTGCTTGTATGCTGCTTTGATTGACTGCACGAATGGTGCCGGTGAATGCAGTTTTTTGAACTGAATTGCCAGATTGAACTGCAACTAGATCTTGAGGAATGACTTCAATGGATTTGGGTGTTTCGGTTTGCTGGACGGGTTCATTTTTATCACAAGCCACTAAAAACATATTTAAGCAAAGTGCACTCATGATCAGGATAGAGCGCGGGGAAGGCATATTTAAATCATGAGAATGCTGTGCAGTTTGCATAAGAGTCCTTTTAGCTGGCTGTGAATCAAAACCACAACCAGCTATTTGTATTTATTCAAGTGCTTTTAAACGGGCGATAATTTTGTCGTATTCTGCTTCCAGATTTCGATAGCGACTTTGTAAAGACTGAATATTTTCTTTTTGGGAAACGAGATTTTTCTGGTTGTTGTCTAGCATGGTTTTTAGATGTGCCGGTGTGGTTTTACCTTTACGTAAATATTCACGTTCCTGACGTACGAACATGACCCGATCTTTTTGCAGTTGCTTCATTTGTTCTTGCTGAAAATCAATCTGTTTTTTTAACTGGACCAGGCTATCGTTTTTTTTCTGTAAAGCGGTCTGGCTATTGCTATAAGCACGCTTGAGTTTATGATCTTCGGCAATCCGCTTAGCCTGTTGAGCACGCTGTGGCGCCTGTCTGATATCCGCTTCGGCATTATAAGGACGCGCACGTTTAATGACCTGCATATTCTGGTCAAGTGCTTCATAACCATAACGGATATGATTTGGTGTGACGTTAGTACTGATATTGGCCACACCCTTGCTGTCATAATAACGATACCAGGTGGCTTTTTGCGGGAGTTGGTTGCTACTCGCGCACGTTAAGCTCACCTGTAACAGTAGCAGCACAACAACAATGAATTGACCAGTCATTTTATTTTTATCAATGACAGCAAGTTTTCTTAAAAACTGACTCATCATTGGCTCCCCGAATTTAAAGTTGACTAAATTACTTATTTTAAAGTAATAATCTTGTTATGTTAGACTTAAATTTATCAATAAAAAACTACCGTTAGTCAAAAAAAAACCAATAACGATAAGAAAATGTGAAGCTGTTATTAAAAATAAATGATTTTGTCTACTTGTGTAGAAAATGTTCATTGATAATACAAGTGACTTTATGTTAAAAATGTTTATCGATCGTAATAAAATAATCCTATGAGCCTTATGGCATATAGTTTCTAAAATGGGAAGGGTTAAACAAATGGACGATAAATTCCAAAATCTAAAAATTATGGTTATTGATGACTCAAAGACCATTCGTCGTACTGCGGAAACTCTTCTTCAACGCGAAGGTTATGAGGTCATTACTGCAGTAGACGGTTTTGAGGCTTTGTCAAAAATTGCCGAAGCAAATCCAGATATCGTTTTTGTAGATATTATGATGCCGCGCCTAGATGGTTACCAAACCTGCGCCTTAATCAAAAACTCTCAGAATTACCAGAATATTCCTGTGATTATGCTATCAAGTAAAGATGGCTTATTTGATCAGGCCAAAGGTCGTGTCGTGGGTTCAGATGAATACCTGACCAAACCTTTTAGTAAAGATGAATTGCTCAATGCAATCCGTAACCATATTAGTGCTTAATATTTGATTTTTTTGGGGAATTGGCATGGCACGTATCCTAATTGTGGATGACTCACCGACAGAAACTTTTCGCTTTAGAGAGATTCTTTCTAAACATGGCTTTGAGGTGATTGAAGCAGCCAATGGCGCAGATGGCGTCACCATGGCACAGGCAGAATTGCCGGACCTAGTTCTGATGGATGTGGTTATGCCGGGTGTGAATGGTTTTCAGGCAACCCGTCAGATTGCACGTGGTGCAACGACCAAACATATTCCAATCGTGATTGTCAGTACCAAGGATCAGGCCACTGACCGTGTATGGGGCAAGCGTCAAGGCGCAGCGGATTATCTAACAAAACCAGTCGATGAAAAACAATTAATAGATGTAATTAAGCAGCACCTCAATGCAGGATAAGCTCTATGGCAGCAAATGGATTTATCGAATTGCTTCGCATTGCGAAACGGGGGAATAAAAACTACGTTTCCAATGGCAATGAAGTTAACCGATGGTCGGGCATTGCTTTTGAGATGATGGGGCAATATTTTGTTGCCCCGCTGGGGGAGGTATCAGAAGTGATTTATCCCCCAGAATATACGCCGGTACCCAAGACACAAGCATGGGTGTTGGGTCTGGCGAATATCCGGGGAAGACTGTTATCGGTTTCTGATCTGACGCAGTATGTATCAGGGCAGAGCAGTCAATTTTCACCGACTCAAAAAGTATTATGCATCAACCATAATGACCAGTATGTGGGTTTGGTCGTAGATCAAGTTTTGGGTATACAACATTTCAATAAGAAAAGTTTCTTTTCGAAGAAATCTGAATTGGATAAAAACTTACAAGAATATTGTCAGGGGTTTTTCCATCAGCACAACCAGCAGTGGCATGTGTTTTTATTCAGTCGTCTGTTGCAAAATCCAAAATTTATGAACGCATCTATAAAATTTATAAATTAAATGTCGCGCTCGAAAGTAAGCAAGGCGTCAACCGGGGAGAGGCTGCATGGGCTTTAAACTTAAAAAGAAAAATACAGGTGAGAGCACTGGCCGCAAAGGCGGTAATGCTTTTTTAGCTAAGATTCAAACGCAAGTAGATCAGTTATCACGTGTATTTGGTGATAGTGAAAAATCAAAACCGCTGATCTATGGAGCAGCAGGCTGTCTTTTAGCCGCACTGATCACTTTATTGTATCTTTTTTATAGTGTTCCACGTACCAACGAACTCACTCAAAGTCTGGGTGATTTGCGTCTCCTCTCGCAAACGATTTCGCGCCAAGCGACTGAAGCGACAGCTTCGGGTACGCCTGAGGCCATGAAGAACCTCACTGACTCGCAAAAAGCTTTTGCTGAAAATCTTGAGACAGTTAAAAGTATTCACTCTAACAATGATGCTTTGCAAGCTGTTGATAAACAGTGGACAGAAGTATCCAGCAGTATTGATCTGATTACCTCGCAACAAAAGATTATTAACCAGTTATACGACACCAACATCGCGATTGGTGAAGCGATTCCGGGGATTCAGGCGGAATATAACTTGATGGTCGACCAGATGGCACGTCAAGATATGCCATCGAACCAGGTGGTTATTGCCAAAAACCAGGTATTCATTGCAGAACGTATCTTACGTTCAATCAGTTTGGTACTGACAGGTAATGATGGTTCACGTGAATCTGCGGATGACTTCAGTGCCGATACCGAAACTTTTGGTTCTTATCTGAATGCACAGTTAAATGGTTCTGCTGAACTGGGTGTACAGCGTATTGCTGATCCAACCCTGCGTGAATCTCTGGAAGGCATCAAGGCTGAATATGATGACGTACTGGAATCTGCATCAGCGATTATTCTGAAAAACTCTACACAGATCGTAAAAGTTCGTCAGGCAGCCGCATCTATTTTTTCTCAATCTGATGTGCTTTTGGACAACCTGAATAAATTATCGGGTAACTCAGGTCTTAAAACGGTTGTTCCGGCAGTCCTTCTGATCGCATTATTAGTCGGTTTCTTGCTGTGTGTATTCAAGTTACTTTCTCTGCGTGGCTTGTCGGATAAGCAGCGTGTAGGCCGTTTACAAGAAGAATATGACCGTAACCAGAATGCGATTTTACGTTTACTGGATGAGATCGCCGATCTTGCAGACGGTGACTTGCGTTCATATGCAACAGTATCTGAAGACTTTACTGGTGCAATTGCCGACTCGATTAACTTTGCGATTGACCAGTTACGTGACCTGGTATCGCGTATTACTGAAACTTCACAAGAAGTTGCGCAATATACTGCAACTACACAAAGCATTACCAACCAGTTAGCTGAAGCATCTGAGCATCAGGCACAAGAAATTGCTGGTGCTTCTGCAGCGATTAACGAAATGGCACTGTCGATTGACCAGGTATCTGCCAACGCCGATGAATCAGCGGTGGTAGCAGAGCGTTCAGTACAAATTGCTGCAAACGGTGCGGATGTCGTACATCGCTCGATTGAGGGTATGGACACGATTCGTGAACAGATTCAGGAAACTTCAAAACGTATTAAACGTTTGGGTGAATCTTCTCAGGAAATTGGTAACATCGTAGCCTTGATTAACGATATTGCTGACCAGACGAACATCCTGGCATTAAACGCAGCAATTCAGGCATCGATGGCCGGTGAAGCAGGTCGTGGTTTCGCGGTCGTAGCCGATGAAGTACAGCGTCTTGCGGAACGTTCAGCTTCTGCAACCAAGCAGATTGAAGGCCTGGTAAAAACCATTCAAACGGATACGAACGAAGCCGTTATTTCGATGGAACAAACTACATCGGAAGTTGTACGTGGTGCGAACTTGTCTAAAGATGCCGGTGTAGCACTAGATGAGATTCAAACAGTATCGAACAACCTTGCGAAACTGATTGCGAACATTTCTGATGCTGCGAAACTGCAGTCAGCATCTGCAGGTCATATTGCGACCACGATGAATGTCGTACAGGAAATTACCTCGCAAACCACCAGTGCAACCTTCGATACAGCACGTTCAGTATCTGAACTGGCAAACATGGCCGATGCATTACGTGAATCTGTATCTGACTTTAAACTACCAGAATAAAGTCAGACATGATGGGGAAATGTGTCTTGACCGCGGTTGAGACACATTCAGAAAATACAGATAAAGCCTCGACAAGATGTACTTAACTTCATACGTTAGGTATCGCGTGACGGTCACAATTAAGTTTGAGCGCCCTTCTTGGCGGCATAACGTAAGAAGCATGAGCTATGAAAGAAATATTAAAAAATTTAGTTGAAACGACAACGCTTCCTGAAGATAGTTATCTTGACCAAGATGCAGAAATTCTTGAAATTTTTGTTGAGGAAATCGAAGAGATCTTCGTTGAGTTAAATGCTTTATTTCCAGAATGGTTGAGCAATCCAGATCATCAAGAAAATCTGAAGACCATTCGCCGCCATTTTCACACCCTGAAAGGTTCAGGCCGCATGGTCGGGGCAAAATCGGCAGGGGAAATGGCCTGGGCGGTTGAAGATACCTTAAACCGGGTTTTGTCCGGTTCGATTCAGCTAACACCGACGGTACAGAAATTTGCCCAAGCGGTACTGAATGTCTATCAATATGCTTTATATCCAAAATTCAAACATGTACAGCAATTGGATCTCGATCTGCGTCCAATGGTGCTGTTGGGACAACAATTACAACAACAAATTTCGCCTGAACCTGCATTGGAAGAATTACTGGCATTGGCAGATCATTTGACCGCTGAAGGTCAGATGACAGGTCTTGAGCTTGCAGACAATGAGCCAAGTGAAGTTGAGCTAACAATAGCGCCAGTAGAAGTACCGGTTCGCAGTGATATCGAAGAAACCGTGGCGATCTTTATCGAAGAAGCAGAAGAGCATCTGGAAACGATTGCCACCTTCCTTCGCACTGAAGATGAAAAATCACAAGATTATAATGCGTTGATTCGTGCGATTCATACCTTGCGCGGCAGTTCATCGATGGCGCAGATTGACCAGATTTTTGAAGCTAGTTCTAAAGTAGAGCATCTGTTCAAAACCTTGCTACAAGATGAAATTGTCTCAACCTCAAAAGAAACCGCTTTACTGATTCAGTATGCTGAGTTTGTCAGTGACTATCTGCATTTGCTACGTCAGGGCAATACTGCAAAACTGGATGCGGTATATGCCACCTTTGAGCGTGTCTGGAATGATTATGGCTTTGCAGTTACTGAAACCAATAGCATTCAGACGCAAGGTTTGGTGTCTAAACTGGTTGAGCTGGATATTGATCTGTTATTGGATGCCGAGTTTGAATTTGATAAACGCGCCCAAGTCGATTATCCGGAATATATTCAGGCACTCAGCCAGCAGGCTGCAGAATTGCTGGCACATACAGAAAGCCGGGCAGCGCAAGGCATTCATGAATTCACTGCCGACCTGAAATTGGCTTATGATGCGCTGCTTGAAAAGCCAGTGCTGCTAAACAGCGATTATGCTTATGAACTGTTCGCACAGGCGCATCAGGAATTTATTCATTTATTTGATACCTTGGCCGCAGGACAGCGCGTCATTCTGAATGATGAGATTCAAAAAATACTCAGTGAACTGTCTGCATTTGTGCAGCAGGATCTCGAGATATTTGCTGAAGATACTAGTAATCAAAATATTGAGCTAAGCTCAGAGGCCACACAAGTGGCTGAAACTGTCGCGACAGGCAGTGTCGATTTTGCTGGTTTGAGTCAACGCATCGCTGCAGATCGTCAACAGCAGCAAAGTGCTGAAACCAACCGTTATTTTGATGAAGAATTATTAAGTATCTTCCTGGAAGAAGCGGATGAACTGCTCGCAGGCATTGATGAAGATCTGAATACCTGGAGCAAAAAACAGGACGATACAACCTCGCTGAATAATCTGATGCGTCATTTGCATACCTTAAAAGGTGGTGCAAACATGATCGCAGCATCGCATATCGGTTTGATTGCGCATGAACTGGAAAGTATTTATGAGCGGGTGATCCGTCAGCAAATTGCCGTGACACCTGCTTTAATCCAGATTATTCGTCTGGTTCAGGACAACATTTCCGATCGTATTCAATCTATTCGGGAAGACGGTATTGATTATCCTGCACCAGAAGCGATTGCGATTCTGCAAAATATTCAGGCATTGGTTTCTGGACAAGCTGTTGCTGCTGTGGAGAGCGCGAACACTGGAGTTAAAGTTACAGAGGTCGAAGCGACATCAATTCCTGAACCGCAACTTGAAGAGTCAGCAACGACTGAACAGCCTGCAACTGATCTGGCTGAAGCTGAAGAATTACTGGAAATCTTGGAATCTCCTGAGGCCACTGAAGACACACCAGTAGAACGCTCTGAAGAAGACGAACTGAAATCGATTGTTGAAGAATCTTTCCTTGAAGAATCCGAAGAGATTCTGGCGAATGCCGAGAAGCTCCTCAATCAATGGTTTGATCAGCGTAGTGACCGTAGTTTATTGCTGCAATTACAGCGTGCTGCCCACAGTATCAAGGGTGGTGCACGTATGATTGATGTTGAAGAAGTGGCCAGTATCGCCTATGAGCTGGAAACAACTTTCGAACAGTTTGCGGTCTATCAATTTAACTCGAATGCCTATGATGGCTTATTGCAGAAAACGCTGGTCTGGTTAAGACAGGCGATTTTCCAGCGTGACTATAACGGTTTTGAGCCGCTGCACAGCAGTCTGAAAAAGATTGCTTATGTGGACGTTACTGCGCAATTGCCTGAGCGTCTGGCGAAAACAGATAATCTGGTGGTCAGTACCGACTTCGGCTTTGTTGAAGGTGATGGTACTGAGCCGCCACAGATGATGGGTGAGTGGGCGAATAGCGGCACCAGCGATAGCAATAACGAGATGATCCGTATCTCTGCTGATCTGGTCGAGAAGATGATTGACCTGTCCGGTGAGAACTCGATTAACCGTTCGCGTATCGAGATGGACTTGGGCCAGCTGGGCAATACCTTGAACGAGATGGAATTGGCGATCAAACGTCTTGCTGATCAGTTACGTCGAATGGAAGGCGAGCTGGAATCACAGATTATTGCCAAACACGGTTCAGAGAACTCGCGCTATGCTGACTTTGACCCGCTGGAAATGGACCAGTATTCGTCGCTCAACCAGCTGTCTAAATCACTGGCAGAATCTGCATCAGATTTGGTCGACTTCAAGAGTACACTGGCCGACAAGATTCGCGAAACTGAAGGTCTGTTATTGCAACAATCCCGTATTCAGGCCGAGATTCAGGAAAGCCTGATGCGTACCCGTCTGGTTCCATTTGATCGGATGTTGCCGCGTTTACAGCGTATCGTGCGTCAAACCTCGACCACCTTGAACCGTCCTGCAGAACTGATCGTACAGAATACCGAAGGTGAACTGGATCGTAACATTCTCGAGCGTCTGGTCACCCCATTTGAGCATATGCTGCGTAACGCGATTGACCATGGTCTGGAAGATACTGCAGATCGTATCGCACTGAACAAGCCGGAAGTCGGTTCTATTGTATTGAACATCAGCCGTCAGGGAACCGATGTAATCGTGTCCTTTAGTGATGATGGTAAGGGGATCGATGCGGAGAAGATTCGTGAAAAAGCGCTGAGTCTGGATCTAATCAAAGCGGATCAAGTCATTGATCAGGAAGAAATCCTGCAATTTATCTTCCATCCTGGTTTCAGTACCGCGAAAGCAGTGACCCAGATTTCTGGTCGTGGTGTCGGTCTGGATGTGGTACAAAGCGAGATCAAATCACTGGGCGGCCATGTGTCAGTGAGCTCGGAACTGGGCAAGGGTACGGTCTTTACGATTCGCGTACCGACGACCGTAGCGGTCAGCGATGCCTTGATGGTGAAAGTGGGCGATCAGCAATATGCGATTTCTCTGGCGCAGATTGACCGAATTGTGCGTATTGCACCGACCACATTGGAAAGCTATTTCAACAGTAAAGATGACTATTTCAAGATCGATGGCGCAAACTATAAGCTGCGTTATCTGTCTGAGTTTGTTGGCAACCAGCCGATTCCACGTCTGAATAATGTTGGTCATTCATTGCCGGTGCTGTTGATTAAAGGTAATAGTGGTCAAACCATTGCCTTGCTGGTCGATCAGTTGGTCGGTTCACGAGCGCAGATTGTAGTAAAACCGATTGGACAGCAGTTTGCCAACGTCGGGGTAGTGGCCGGTGCCACGATTCTGGGTGATGGTCAGGTCTGTCTGATTCTCGATGGACAGAATGTTGCCCGCCAGATTCAGGCGACACAGCGTGTCAAACAGCTGAATGATCAGCGTGATGGTTCGCGTAATTCAAATGCACGTCGTCTGGTGATGATTGTCGATGACTCGGTGACTGTACGTAAAGTGACGTCGCGTCTGCTTGAACGTCAAGGCTATGATATTGTCACTGCCAAAGATGGCGTAGATGCGATCGAGCAGCTTGAAAACGTCAGACCGGATCTGATGTTGCTGGATATCGAAATGCCACGTATGGACGGTTTCGAAGTGACCAATCTGGTTCGTCACCATGATATTCACCGTGACTTACCGATTATCATGATTACCTCACGTACCGGTGAGAAGCATCGTGAACGTGCATTCAGCTTGGGTGTAACGCACTATATGGGTAAACCGTTCCAGGAGGCGGAACTGCTGGCCAATATCCAACAACTCATTGCTGAAAAACAGGGGTAATATATGAGTCAGACCAATTCAAGCAGTAAAATGGCTGATCAGATTAGCCAGCAGGAACTTCAGCATCTGATTACGGTATCGACCGGATTTATAGATGCCTATATTATTGACTGTCATGGCAAAGATCCGATGTTATTGCCACAAAACATTGTCCTGTCAGCACTGGATAGCAATACTCAGGTCAAGACAGTGGAATGGCATGAGGCACAGTTGCCGGTCTATGCAGTGAATGATCCTTCACGTCAAAATGGGGTGGCACTGGTGATTGAGGGTGATGAAATCAATCAGCGCTTCGCCTTGATGTGTAATGAAATGCCGAAAACCATCCGGATTCGTATTTCCGAAGTGGTTGATGTCGATCAGCCGGTGAATGATCCTGCTATCTTTCAATATGTGCGCATGAATGAACAGCTGTTCCATATTCCGAATATGATGAATATTCAGGCTACAATCGGGCTGTAATCCAAGCTATAAAATATAAAAAAGGAACTCTATGGAGTTCCTTTTTTATTGCGTTATGAATTTACTTAATTGGCGAGTAAATTCACTAGAATCTGCTCATAGATTTCAGCCAATGGCTCTAAGTCTGCAATATCGACATGTTCATTGATCTGATGAATCGTGGCATTCAATACGCCAAGTTCCAGTACCTGTGCGCCGGTAGGGGCAATAAAGCGGCCATCTGAGGTACCGCCCGAAGTCGATAGTTCAGTTTCAGTCCCCGTCACATTCAGAATGGCGGTTTTAGCTGCATTTACTAGTTCACCAACTGGCGTCAGGAAAGGCAGGCCAGATAAAGTCCAAGAAATGTCATAGTCCACACCATGACGATCCAGAATTTCTAAAGTACGTACTTTGAGTTCTTCGGCGGTCACTTCAGTTGAATAACGCCAGTTGCACAATAGGTTCATGGTGCCGGGAACAACATTGGTTGCGCCTGTACCCGAATTGATATTGGAAATCTGGAAGGTCGTCGCCGGGAAATATTCGTTGCCATGATCCCAGACTGTGTCGCACAGTTCAGCAATGGCTTTAGAGGCGGTATGAATCGGATTCACGGCCAGATGCGGATAAGCCACATGACCCTGTTTGCCTTTGACTGTAAGGTTGGCATTTAATGAACCACGACGGCCATTTTTGACTATATCGCCCAGTTTATTAGTACTTGACGGTTCACCGACCAGACACCAGGTAATTTTCTCATTACGCGCTTCCAGTGTTTCAATCACTTTCACCGTGCCGTTAATCGATGGACCTTCTTCATCTGAAGTAATCAGGTAGGCAATCGAACCTTTGTGATTCGGATATTTTTCAACAAAACGTTCTGTTGCAACTACCATGGCTGCCAAAGCTGTCTTCATGTCGGCACTGCCACGACCATAAAGTTTGCCTTCACGGATTTCTGGTAAAAAAGGATCTGAGTTCCAGGCATCCAGATTCCCTGTTGGCACGACATCGGTATGGCCAGCGAAACAGAAGACCGGACCTTCTGTGCCTTTGCGTGCCCAGATATTATCTACATCTTCAAAGCGCATGGATTCAATATTGAAACCAATCTTCTTTAAACGTTCAGCCATGATGTTCTGGCAGTCATGATCAATCGGTGTGACAGAAGGCTGACGTAATAGTTGCAGGCTTAAATCGAGGGTAGCGGAAGAGCTCATACGGTATTCAACAGTCGATAATTTTTTCGGCTCTATAATAGGCGAATATAGGCTTGAATGTGAACGACTGATATAAAAAAACCCTATCTGGGATAGGGTTCTGTGAGCGTTTAGAAAAAAACTAGTTTTGACGGATTTCGTCAGAGGTTTTTTCAGCAGTATTGGTTACCGCATCGCCAGCTTTAGACACATCTTTGCCCATGCCTTTTACGGTGTTACAGCCAGTCAATACAAAAGCCATCATTAATGAAGCAGCAAGAATTTTTTTCATCATCATCTCCGTATAATCAATAATAAAATTATTATGATGTGGGACTTAGAGTAGAAAATATACGCTCTAAAAAATATGTGGTTTTCATAGTGCTTCGGTTAATAAATGTAATGCTTTATAGGGGCTTATGCGATGGATGCTGGATCAGCACCGGATTGCGATACATATAAAAGTCATTGCTATCGACCTTTTTATAGAGGCCATCCGTCCACCAGATCGCAGCTGAACTGCTCGGCCGGGCTTGCGGATAAATCCATTCATGTCGTTGCAGACGATAGAAACCGTGCTGTGCAGCAGGAATATGCTGTCCCCATAAGCCCAGACGACGCTCGGTATTGATCCATGAGGGAATTGGTTGATCAGCATGATGTGTAGGCAAATACAGCTGTCCCTTGAGGACGCAAAACCGTCTTTGAATGGGATGCTGCAAAGCCTCATCAAACTGGAATTGTTTTTGTGTGAAATGTTTCATTTTTCTGATTAAAGTATCGGTGCGGTTCAGGCCATACCAATGCGGCAGACTAAAATCGGCTTCGGCCAGATAATACTTCAATGCCACTTCCCAATGTTCAATCTGTCCTGTATCGGTATTGAATAGCAGAAAATCCAGCTCGCCCAAGGTCTTTGCACCCTCAATTTTCTGCAGACTATGACCAAGCAGCCGATAGGGATGGTAAGCATCATCGAGCAACCAGAACCAGACCAGCATTTCAAAACGCAGCCCCAAACGTGTGCTTTTCAGTTGCTGCACAAATTCAATTAATTCTTCTGGGTGCTGATCAAGAAACTCTAAACGTGGATGGTAACGGCTCAGATAGTGCTGCCAGGTCTGGCTGTCATGCAGTTCAAAGTGATGTATAAGCTCAAGTTCATCCGGAATGCCGGACAGGATATTCGGACTGCCGACAGCGAATGCCAGTTGACGCACCAGAGGATGTTGATAACGTTGCCATGCCTCTACAAGATTTTGGTTTAAACTGGAAAAGGGCATAGTACAACCTGTGAAAAGTGCAGAAATACAACGGACAGTATCGGAAAACGCTTTATACTACCTGAATTCTGCGGTTAGGGTTGATGTATGAAAGTGTTGTTTTGGCGAAGTCTGGTGGTGCTTTTTGTGATCCTGGGCTTTATCGGTGCAATCCTGCCGGGTATGCCAACAACGGTCTTTTTGATTCTGGCCGCCTGGGCCTCATCCAAAGGCTGGCCACAAATGGATGACTGGTTATTGAATCATCCCAAATATGGTCCGACCTTAAGAGATTGGCGTGCCCACGGTACTGTACCGCGTAAGGCCAAATGGCTGGCCAGTATCATGATGCTGATCAGCGGGATCATCATGCTGTTTACTACTGCACCCTTGGCCGTAAAAGCCTTTACCAATATTACGATGCTGATCGTCGCGATCTGGTTATGGCGACGCCCTGAACCGAATCAGATCATTATTCAGCAAAATACAGTTGACCCAGAAAAGACAGATCTACCAACAGCGCCATCTGAACATAATCAGTTAAACCCTATAAAGCCAAATAAAATAGAGTCTGAGAATAACAAGTCATGAATACCTTGCATCTGGATCAAGCCGATATCCTGATTGATCTTGCCCAACAAAAACTGTATCTGCCCCGTCTAAACAAGCAATATCTGATTTCCAGTGGTAAAAATGGCATTGGTGAAACTGAAAATAGTGGCAAGACTCCTCGTGGCTGGCACAAGATTGCTGAAAAGTTTGGTCAGAATGCTCCCTTAAATAGTGTATTTGTCGCACGTCAGGCGACGGGTGAAATTTATAATCCCCAATTGGCGGCAGAATTCCCGCAGCGGGACTGGATCCTGACGCGCATTTTATGGCTGAGTGGCCTTGAAGCGGGTTTTAATCAAGGCGAGGGCTGCGATACCTATCAGCGTTATATCTATATTCATGGCACCCCAGAAACCGAAAAGATGGGAGAGCCGCTGTCGCACGGCTGTATCCGTATGCGTAATCCGGAGGTCGCTGAATTATTTGACCTGATCAGTGAAGATGCACTGGTCTATATTTCAGAACAGGCATTAGATCTGGGCAGGCTGAATGTTTCGAAAAGCGAATAAAAGTTAGATTTTAAGATTATGTGAAAATGGTTTTGTTTTTATGGACTGAATCTGCTTGGTGGAGACAGCAGAAAAGATTGATTAATCTGATCCAGATGGTATTTTTATCGCATGGAATGGGTTAAATGATTATTTGAAGCTTAGATTTACTGGCATTTTCTGAATAAAAATAAATGACAGTTGAAAGATTACATGAACACAACGTCGAGTATTTTAAAGCTTTGTATAATCCTTAATCAGAATTGCAATATGTCGTGTGGTTAGACTGAAACTTCGCAGGGTAAAACACAAAATTTCGCTTCAATTTTCATTTTGAAAATTAAAAAATTTCGGTAGAGACTTAAAAAATAAACAAAAAGTGTTGTTTTTTTTAACAAACAACCTATTTTTTAATCACTCACACCTAAAAAGTGGAAAACATTCCGAAAAGCGTTTGACAGGCTGTGCAGATTCTCTATAATGCACCCATCAAACGATGATAGACGTTTAGAAAGGGCGCTTAGCTCAGTTGGTAGAGCGTCTGCCTTACAAGCAGAATGTCGGCGGTTCGATCCCGTCAGCGCCCACCAAGCTCTTTCATGTTGAGACCTTATAGTTGCAGCGGTAGTTCAGTTGGTTAGAATACCGGCCTGTCACGCCGGGGGTCGCGGGTTCGAGCCCCGTCCGCTGCGCCACTTTAAGATCTTGATTTTCGTTTGCCACAATAGCGACATTGTGTAAATGCAGCGGTAGTTCAGTTGGTTAGAATATCGGCCTGTCACGCCGAGGGTCGCGGGTTCGAGCCCCGTCCGCTGCGCCATTTATACGATAGACCTTTTGAGGGCGCTTAGCTCAGTTGGTAGAGCGTCTGCCTTACAAGCAGAATGTCGGCGGTTCGATCCCGTCAGCGCCCACCAGATTCTTTTGCGATGCAGCGGTAGTTCAGTTGGTTAGAATACCGGCCTGTCACGCCGGGGGTCGCGGGTTCGAGCCCCGTCCGCTGCGCCATTTCAAAAGAAATTAAATTGAGGTCCCTGAGCCTGAATTTAATAAACTAAAGATTGACACTCTTTATCAGGGCGCTTAGCTCAGTTGGTAGAGCGTCTGCCTTACAAGCAGAATGTCGGCGGTTCGATCCCGTCAGCGCCCACCAGATTCTTACGATGCAGCGGTAGTTCAGTTGGTTAGAATACCGGCCTGTCACGCCGGGGGTCGCGGGTTCGAGCCCCGTCCGCTGCGCCATCTTAAGATGAAAAGCTTGGATTCCTGAGATCTGAGTTTTCAAGATACCAAGACTACATTCCTTGTTGGTCTTGCGTCATTTAAAACAACGTTGTTGTTTTTCTCAGGGCGCTTAGCTCAGTTGGTAGAGCGTCTGCCTTACAAGCAGAATGTCGGCGGTTCGATCCCGTCAGCGCCCACCATATCTTCTTGCTTCAACTCTATTTATTCCTTAGAATCTGATTCTATTATAATAATATTAAGATTTCACGATTATGAGAAATCCCTATCAGCGCAAAGCCGCGACCAAATCCCAAAAAACTGCTTTCGATCCTCAACAGCTTTATAAGCAATATATTGAAGCCATTGTTGCCAATGCTGGCATTTTTGCACTCTACCAAGATGGCTGGGCCTTATGTGCCACGCCTACCGGACAACGCGCATTTGCCTGCTGGCAAAGTAAAGGTCTGGCTCGACTGCTGATTAAAGACAATTGGGCAAATTACGAGATTCAGGAAATTGGTCTCAAGGATTTTGTAGAGAAAGTCATTCCCTTTTTACGTCAGGAAAGTACCATTGTTTCGCTTGACCTGACCCCGGAAGGGCAGAATATTCTGGTGGCACCCGAAAAATTATTACTTGATATCAAAAATTATCTGTATCAGATTTATGTGCAAAAACCTGAACTGTTTAAAAATCCGGATATGCCTTTGCCTAGGCAGATCCGTTTAAATTAAATTTATTGTTTTTAAAACAGCTTGTTTATTGGAACAATGAATATTCATTCAGTAGCCAGCCACTAATCAAAGCAAAATATTCGCGTAACCAGGAATTATAGCGAACATTCTGGGGTGTGCTGGCACTCAGGCTGATGACTTGTTGATAACCCTGATGTCTGGCAATGGCGCGAGCACGAGGGCTGTGAAAATCGCTGATGACAATCGCAATTGGCTCATTTCGATCAATATGTTGCTGTTTTAATATTGCCTGAGAATATTGCAGGTTCTGTTGGGTACTCCTGCTTTGATCTTCTAGGCTAATGGGGTTGTTGAGCTGCGGATAGTTCGTATGGATATAACTTTGCATGACTTCAGCTTCGCTCTGTCTCTCCCAGAAATTTCGTCCACCGGTCATAATGATTAAAGTCTTCGGATATCGTTCTGCATATTTTGCTGCGGTATCCAGACGATTTTTTAAGATGGGTGAGGGCTGACCCTGATTAATACCACTACCTAATACTAAAATCGCTGCAGCAGGTCGTGCCGGAACAGTCGGGTTGATTGACATCTGGATATAAGCGAAGAAAGCAGCGACACTGATGATCCAGAATAGAAATCCGCCTCAGAGACTGTTCCAGAACAAGGTTCTGAATCGGGAATTCTGTTTCCAGCGCTGAATAGATGAAAAAAAACAAGGCATACAGGATGAATGCCACCCCAATGAAGGTAGACAAGGCAATAGCAAAATGCCTCTGACCTTGGCTCAGTAACCAGACGCTATTGAGACATAGAATCAAGCCAAAGATCAGGCTAAGACTTCGTTTAAGTTGATTGAGCATCCAGAGTTCCTTTTTTCTTATTCATATTCTTATTATTGCTTTTGTATCTTCAATAAAAACCGGGCCATTGAGCCCGGTTTTTAGCATATCAGGTTATCTTAATATACATCACGGCGATAACGTCCATCCAGACGTAATTGATCTAGCATTGTTTCACCGAGAATCTCAATCAGGGCCTGATCCACATCGCTGGCCATGCCATTGATGCTACCACAGACATAAATCACTGCACCTTGAGCAATCCAAGCTTTTAGTTCTTCAGCCTGTTCACGCAGTTTATGGTGTACATAAACTTTTTCCTGCTGGTCGCGCGAGAATGCAAGATCGAGACGTTTCAGGGTTCCCATTTGCAGCCAGGCCTGAATGGTTTCTTCAAAGAAGAAGTCGTGTTCACGCTGACGTTCACCGAAGATCAGCCAGTTCTGGCTATAGTCCTGACGGTTACGCGCACTGAGCAGACTTAATAGTCCGGCAATGCCGGTACCATTACCAATACAGATAATCGGGCGGTTGTCATCAATCAGGTGGAAAGATTTATTGCTGCGAATACGCAGTGCAATGGGCGCATTGAGAGCCGCATGCTGGGTCAGCCAGCCTGAACCCAATCCCAGATTACCACTAGCATCGGTTTGCTGACGTACCACCAGACGTAAAACCTGCTGGCTTGGAATACTGGCAATGGAGTATTCACGTGTTGCCAAAACCGGTAATTGCGTGAGGAGCTGATCCAGAGAATCAAAAGGTTCAGCCTGAGTCAGATCACGATCCCAGAGTGCCTGTTCAATATTCTGTTGCATAGAAGGTACTTGTGTACCCGCTGCTATCTGGTGCTTTTGCATAAATGCATGAATACGTTCTGGGCTATTTCCTGGCTGAATCTCGGCAATATCACCTGCTTGCCAGATGGCTTCATGTTCAGGGGTCAGTTCGATATTGAAAGCAGGCGCACCCAGACTACCCGGATTGAGGACTTCACGTTTACTCAAACTCCAGCGATCAAAGGTCTTATCGATATTCATCGCTTGTAGCTCAAGTCGAGTGACTTGTGCCAGTGCACTATTCCATTGCTGGATATGCTCGTTATTGGCATTGTCGACTTCAATCGTATTGAATAGCTGCTGGGCACCATTCTGTTTTAACCACTGATCGATACGGTGGCCAAAACTGCAATAACTGTCTGGATATTCCTGAGAACCCAAGGCCAAAACTGCATAACTTAAATGGCTGAGATCAGCTTGAGCAGACAGGATTTTTTTCTCAAAAGAAGAGGCCAGATCTGGTGCTTCGCCCGTGCCATAGGTACTAGCAACAAATAATACCTGTTCGGTTTGCTGTAAATCGGCAAGCGTCAGTTGCTGTACCGGCTTGACGGTTACCGGTTGACGTGCTTCCTGCAGGGCAGTTGCTGTACGCCAAGCCAGCTGCTCAGAAACCCCTGTTTGTGAGGCATAAGCAATGAGCCATGGTTTAGCATTTTCATCCAGGTTCACTGCAGTCGCACCCTGACGTGCTGCCAGTGTTAAGCGTTTCTGCTTGCGACGTTTTAGATAGAGCATCCAGCCGGTTACGAAGAATAACGGCATCAACAAGGCTGCGACCATGGCAAAGAACTGGTAGATCGGGCCGAAGAAGCTGCCACGATGTACCGGTAACATGCTACTCATGATCTTTTCATTGAGCTTTTTGTCTTCATACAGCTCGACTTCGGTAAATTCAGCTGTCCGGTAATTATAAGTGGCACTGTTTCGTGCACGTTCATGTTGAGCGATCGGATCGACGAAGTTCAGTTGCATTTCGCCATCCGGTTTTTTCGGAAGGTTAAACGTTACGGTAGAATACTTATCTGAAAATTCATTGTTAAAGCCAATCCAGCTCTGGTCTAGCGCACGGGCAGTAGCTTCAGGGCTGAGACCTTCACGGCCTTCACCACCAGCACCGCGTTCGCCACCTTGGCGGCCTTCGCCTCGTACTTCACCTTCGGCACGCGGACCACGTTCACCGCCTGGACGTCCTTCACCACGGTTATTGCCGGCATTGGCCTGCATTTCCGGTTGCGGGCGTTCCACACCCAGCACTTTAAACATGCCATTGCGCCACCAGTCATAAGACCAGTACAGACCGGTACAGGCCAGAATCAGGTAGAAAATCACCACCCAGGTTCCCACAACAGCGTGCAGATCCCAGATAAAATTACGGCCTTTCAGTTGAGGTTTTACAAAGAACCATTGCTTGATCGAATGACGTTTCGGCCAGCGCAGGTACAGACCTGACAAGACAAAAAAGATCAGCATCAGGGTACAGGCACCGGTAATCTGCTTACCTACTGGACCAACCGTCAAATTACGATGCAGTTGCTGAACAAACTGGAAAAACTCCCGACCCTTAATCTCTGGCAAGACTTCCGCAGTATACGGGTTGATCATGATGTTCTGACCACGCCGTGCGCCTTCTTTGGCAACATTCACGGTACTCGAAGCACTTGGATCTTGTGCCACGGTAATACTGTTGATCTTCATGTCAGGCGCAGTACGGTTAAAGTGCTGATACAGCTCGGAAGGCGTGAGTTTGTCACGTTGCCGAACCTGAACCGTATAACTGTCGCTATTCATCCATTTTAATATTTGTTGTTCATAGGAATAGATTGCGCCAGTGACCCCCATTATCGAGAGGATTAAACCTGCTGTAATCCCCAGAAACCAGTGGATTTGGAAAAATGTCTTTTTAAACATGGTCGTCAGATTAAGGGTGAGATCTATAAAAGTGGCAAAATTATAACTGAAGTTTAAGCTCGAATTATAGGTGTTGAGGATAATATTTATTCTCATTATCATTTATTGTTTTGAGATTAAAAAAACCTCCATGCCGGGACAGGAGGTTTTTCACTGAAGAAAGAACAGTTTAGATTTGTTTTGCTGCGCCGACTTCTGCTTCCAGATGCTTGCGAATCGTGGCGAAAGAGAAGTTTTTGCTGTCCAGACGTTTCGGCAGGATATATGCACCTTGCTGGCCTTTTACTTTGAAATTGACCAACATGAATTCTGGTGTGTTGTACCATTCATAGATGTCTTTCCAGCTAATCGCGCCAACACCTTCTTGCATGCCCATTTTCTGGCGCATCACGATGCCGTGCGGTTGCACGCCCAGGCGAACACCTTTGATTTCCTGTACCGGAAATTCATTCATCTTGCGTTTAACATACCATTCCAGACCAAAGGTACGGATCAGGTAATACAACACCACACAGACAATGGCCACCCAGCAGAACACGGTAGAATAGTTCTTCAGGAGCAGAATGCCCAGAATAGAAAGTGCAACAACAGCACCCATGATCAGCCATGCTTTCATGCCAATTTTATTGGTACTACGCCAGATCACCAGCTGAGCATGACGCTGCTCGGCTTCTGAAATTTCATAGTTCACAGGCTGTAGGGTATAAGCGTATAAATTTTTCGCGGTCATAATGAAATTAGCAGATTTTAAACTGTAAAAAGTTTAGCACTAATTGTACCAATTCAGTGAGTATATTGTTCCAAAATCAGCCAAATTATAATGAACCTAATTCAGTTGCCTGTTCATCACGCTCATGGCTCAAACTTTGTTTCAGTTGGCTCAACTGCTTTAAAATACTGAACATTAAAGACAGTTGCTGCAAAATGATCAGGGATTTCTGATCTTGCTCCTGATCTTGAGCCAGGCGCTGGCGAATATGGGCAATCATATTTTGCGCACTTAAATCGGGCATTTCATCTCTTAGCAATGCACCACGAATGTTCTCAAGTGCTTTGTCCAGTAAATTCAGAATGTCCTGATCTTCAATTTTTTCCCGGTGTGCGCCCAGTGCAGCAATATAACTGATAAAAGTATGGTTCAGACAAAGGAACTCAAAGGCTAGCGATTTTTGTACCGGATCAATATCCGGTTCAGTGGCCAGTGTCGAAATTAGTGAAGCCACCTCGGCATCGGTATTATGGGCCGCACGGCGCACAATCCGATATTTCAGGCCATTATTACGTCCTGATTTATACTGCTCGATTACTTCACTCAAATAATCTGCTTCTGCCTGCAAGCTGCGTTTGATACTGCGCGGCAAACGCCGGAACTTCCAGTCTGGAAAAATAAAACTGACGCCGAACCAGGCAATCGCACAGCCAATCAAGGTGTCGATCATACGCGGGATGGCCGCGGCATAGCCCATACCGTCCAGGTTGAAGTTGATCAGGGCTAAAATCGTGATAAAGGCGGTGGCTTGGGCATACTGTTTACTGCGTAATTCAAAGAACAGAATCCCGCTCAATACCAGAAGTAATAATTGTCCTTCGATGGAAGGCACAAAATACAGAATGGCATAACCGAGAATAATACCGACCAACGTACCGACAATACGCAGACGTAAACGCCGTTTGGTGGCGTTAAAGTTCGGCTGGCTGACAAAGAGTGCGGTCAATAAAATCCAGTAACCATATTCAATATTGCTGACCTGTACAAAAATATAGCTGATCAGCAGCACAATCGACAGGCGAATGGCATGCCGGAACAGCACCGATTCTGGGGTCAGATGCTGCTTAATCCGAATCTTGATGTCATCCCAGCCTTTCAGGTCATCATCTCTAAGCTGGTTCTCGATATGTTTGAAACGCTCGGACTTGATATTCTGCTCGGTTTCCAGGTTGCGTAACTGGGCATCAATCGATTTCAGGTTTTGAAACAGCGCAAACAGGGCACTGATCCAGACCTGATCATACTGCTGCTCCTGACGTAACTTATCCAGAGACTGTCTCAGGTTATCAAAGGCATGCTTGAAGCGCTGGTTATGTACATAAGGTTTGCGCATCAGCAAACTTTCACTCAGGTCCTTACAGGCTTTGCCCTGAATTGACATGATGCGCTGGAAGCGGAACAGGATATCGCTATGCTGGAAAATCTTGGCCAGTTTCTGATAATCAATATGCGCTGAATCGGCACGTTCATGAATATCCTGCGCGACAAAATAATATTGCAGGCTGCGACGGGTGTCTTTTTGCCCCCGGTCACCTTTCAGGCGAGTCAAAAGGGCAGTTTTCATCTCATTAAAAATCGCAATCAGTTTCCCATTTTCAAGCGAGAGTTCAATCATGCTTTGCTGATAGCTTTTCGGGGTCATGTCCACATCAAACAGATTGGACTTGGCATATAAAAAGTCACCGAGAGCAGAATAGGAAATGGCAAGCTTGTCTTGCGCCAGTCGGGCAGGGAAAATCAGGAAACTGATGGTCGACAGCAGACCGTACCACATCGCGCCGATGACCAATAAACCAGCCTGTTTATACCATTCATCAAACAGCTCCACCCCGAGCATGGAATAAACGGAAATCACCAGACAGCCGTAGGAAATCGTGGCATAGCGTCGCCCTAGTGAACCCAGCAAAATCAGGGCAATACAGGACACAATTAAGGCCAAGGCAAACAGCAAGGGATAAGGAAAAAGCAGATATACGCCTACTGCCGTAATAAAGAAGCCAATGTAGGTGTAGAGCAGATTTAAAATCCGCACCGAAAAGCGGTCATCAATATCGCTTAAACCGGCTGCGACCACCCCTAAAGTCAATGGGATCGTCATCAATTGTTGTCCCATAAAATAGGGAACAAAGGCGGTACCTGCAAATGCCGTCATCATGCGCAGGTTATACATCAAGGTCGTATTATAGGTGGTTTGCTTGAGACGAGTGAGCCAAGATTTCAAAGGTCGTCCTTTATACTGCAGTCTTAGAGCTGAATCTGAATAGGCTAATGAAAATAGTATATTTATAAATCTTCATTTCAGGCTAAATCATACTATGCACTGTGTTAATTTGTCTGCATATTAGCGCTTTAAATCTTCATGCTTATGACATCAAATAAAATAGTACAACAACCTTATGCCATGTCCTGGATTGTGTTGCTGGCGACCTTAAGTGCACTCGGGCCTTTGTCCATTGATATGTATCTTTCGGCCTTACCGGCCATGGCAGCAGATTTTGGTGTCAGCACCCAGATGGTTTCTAACAGCCTGCCGGCTTATTTCTTCGGTCTGGCGATCGGGCAACTGATTTATGGTCCGATCAGTGACCGGATTGGGCGTAAACCGCCACTGTATTTTGGGCTGTGTTTATACATTGTGGCAAGTTTGCTGTGTGTCTTTGCGCAGGATGAATGGAGTCTGATCGCTGCACGGATTCTGCAAGCCTTAGGTGGCTGTGTCGGGGTGGTCATGGCACGTGCTGCAATTCGTGATCGCCTGGATATGCATTCAGCAGCTCAGGCCTTTGCCAGCATGATGATTGTGACTGCGATTGCACCAATCATCGCTCCGAGTCTGGGGGCCTGGGTATTGATGTTTTATGAATGGAATGTGATCTTCTTGGTGCTGATGGGCTGCGGTCTGTTGAGTCTGGCCTGTGTACATTTTCTATTTAAAGAAACCCTGGAGCCAGAACGTCGTCTCAAGCTGAACTTCCAGCAGGTATTAAGTTTGTACCGTACTATTTTTCAGGATCCAAGCTTTCGACGCCCGCTCTATGCTGGCTGTTTTTCCGGTGCAGTGATGTTCTGTTATATCAGTGCTTCTTCTACCATTCTGATGCATCGTTATCAGCTGACTGAGCAGCAGTTTGCTTATGCCTTTGGTGCCAATGCCTTCGGGATCATGCTGTTTTCGACCTTGAATAAACGTCTGGCTGGGCGATTCTCGATATTACAGCGCCTGAAAATCGGCACCTGCCTGCAGTTTGCCGGTGTATTAGGGTTAATCTTACTCGGCTGTCTGGACGTCGATTCTGTGCTCTGGGTGTTGTTAGGCATGTTTATCGTGGTGGCATCTATCGGGTTTACTGGTCCGAATGCCATGGCTCTGGCAATGGCTGAACAGGGCGAGCGGGCAGGAACTGCCAGTGCGATTATGGGCAGTATGCAATTTTTTTGTGGATTACTGGGTGGTGTATTACTGAATTTTCTGATCTGGCATGCTTTATTGAATATGGCTTTGATCATGCTTGTTTTTGTCGGTATTTCCGCTTGGGCGATTTTTAAAATAAAGATGCCAATCTTGAAAAATACATAGATGCCGGGCGTTTTCTACAAATATTGAAAATGAAGGATTAAACAGAGGGCTAAGTGAATTGACTCAGCCCTCCTTACATCACTCATCGATAAATACGGCAAATTCCTCTACAGGAACGCGCGGGGTAATAAAGCTGTTAACAATTTGCTCTGGATCGGCATAACCCAGTGCCATACCGCAGACCAGCTCTTCATCATCGGGTGCGCCGACCAGATCAAGCACGATCGGGTGAAAGTGATTCCAGGCTGCCTGCGGGCAAGTGTCCAGACCGCGGGCCTTTGCAGCTAGCATGACATTCTGGATCATCATGGAAACATCCATTTTGGAACCGATCGCCAAAGAACGATGTACGGTAAAGAACAGGCCGACAGGTGCATCAAATAATTCAAAATTACGCAGTTGCTGACGCGCCATTTTTTCCTTTTCACCTTTTTGAATATTCAGCAAGCCATATAAACCCCAGCCATTTTCACGACGACGTTCAATAAATGGCGAGATCCATTGTTCAGGATAATAGGCAAAAGTTTCCTGATACTGCTGTGACAATTCTGGATTTGCGTAGATTTGCATTTGTGCCTGACAAACACGTTGCACGAGTTCATCACGCTTTTTACCTGTTACCACATACACTTTCCAGGGTTGGGTATTGGTTCCTGAGGGCGCGCGGCTGGCCACCGTCAAAATCTCTTTTAAGGTGTCTGTACTAACGGGGGTATTTAAAAAAGCACGCACTGAATGGCGAGAGGTGATAGTGTGATCTACAGCATGAACAAGATTTTGATCCATTATGGGGTCCAGTCGAATATCCTTATTGAGTTTGCAATGACTATAAACTAAACAAACAGAAGGGGGGATAGGAAAATTTCATTGTTTACCGGATGATAAAAATGATTTATCCAAAAAATGGCCAAAGAGTACTTATTTGGCCTTCTAAAATACGAGTTTAGTCCTCTAAATGATCAGAATAAATATTGTTATGAAAATTGTCTTTAAGTGAAAAAAATAGCTTAAATCCCAAGTGCTTGAACCATTCAACAATAACAATTTCACACAGAGAACTGGTTTATTTTGACTGAAAATCAAGATAATTTAATTTCAAGATCCCTGTTTCATTCCGTGTTGAGTAAAAGATTAATATTTTTTTTGAATTAAAATATAGATTAATCTTCATATAAAAATGAGAATTTATAATTATTTTTTATAGATAAATTAACTATTGCTAATAAAAAGAAATAAAACTTGATACAAAGAAACAGCATAATGTACGACTTTTCATCTTAATTCATGCATTTTGTGATGAAGATCTGTTTTAAATAGCGCGATTCCAGATGGCTTGAATGAAGTCTTTAGGTTGAAAGCACTCATCAAGCACTGAATGTTTTTTTTGAGCTTAAAACACAGTTTTTTTACCAACATGCGCGTCTGTTTGAAAATTGTCTGCAATTTTCCAACAGACTGAGTATCGGAATAGAAAAGGTGTTGCTTTTATAAATCTCTCATTTGTTGAATATGATCGTGATGATGATATTCATAAGTTTAAAAGAGATGATAAATCGGTTTGTTTTTCTAATGGTGATAGATCAAATCAGGATATTTCCAGATAAAGATCTAATGAGCGAGCTAGAGATCTAGCGCACTCCCTCACTTTTAGAACAATAAAAAATTCAAAATCATCTTGGGCAAAAAATTATGGATTTTACTTTTAACGCATTTTATACCTTGATTGCCGCAGTCATTGTTTTGTTACTCGGCCGATTCCTGGTTAATAAAATCGATTTTTTAAGACGTTACAATATTCCTGAGCCGGTTGCGGGCGGTTTGGTTGCGGCGATTATCTCATTGCTGGTGCATTCATTGTGGGGATATAGCATCACCACCAGTGCAGAATTACAAACCAGCTTTATGCTGATTTTCTTTGCTTCGATTGGTCTGAGTGCCAACTTTTCCAAGTTGCGTGAAGGTGGGATCGGTCTGGTTATTTTCCTGTTTGCTGTTTCGGCTTTCATTATTTTGCAAAATGCGGTCGGCATGAGTCTGGCAACATTATTGGGTATTGACCCGTTGATTGGCCTGATTGCAGGCTCAGTTACCTTAACCGGTGGTCATGGTACTGCGGGTGCATGGGGGGAAATTTTTGAAGTTGAACATGGTATTCAAGGTGCTTTGGCACTAGGTATGGCCAGTGCGACTTTTGGATTGATTATCGGCGGTATTATTGGCGGACCTTTAGCCAAGTTGCTGATCAACCGTTATAACCTGGCGACTGCGCGTACCGATCAGCAAATTGAAACGCGTGACAATACGCCAATGGACAGCACCACCAGCGAATATGTACCGTTTGAATATCCGCATCAGGTGCGTTTAATTACCGCTGATAATGCAATCACGACCTTGGGTCTATTTGCAGGCTGTTTGGCTTTTGCAGAGTTTATGACGGGTTTCAGTAAAGGTACTGCATTTGAACTGCCAACATTTGTCTGGGCATTGGCGGGTGGTGTCATCCTGCGTAATGTACTGGAAGGTGTTTTCAAAGTTCAGATTTTCGATCGCGCGATTGATGTGTTTGGTAATGCTTCATTGTCGCTGTACTTGGCGATGGCATTGTTATCATTGAAATTATGGCAATTGGCTGACCTTGCAGGACCACTGATGGTAATTCTGGGTGCACAGACCATCACCATGGCTTTGTATGCCGGTTTTGTAACTTTCCGCATCATGGGTAAAAACTACGATGCTGCGGTACTTGCAGCAGGGCATTGTGGTTTCGGTATGGGCGCAACGCCAACAGCGGTTGCCAATATGCAGGCGATTACCAATATGTATGGTGCGTCGCATAAGGCCTTCCTGATTGTTCCATTATGTGGTGCGTTCTTCGTTGACTTAATCAATGCTACTGTTATTCAGATGATTTTGAAGTTTTTTGCATAATTTTTATGCCTGATACGATGAGTCATAGGCTCATAAGGATGTGACATGAATGATCAGTTAAATGAAACCTTACTCGGCTGGATTAATGCCCTGAATGGCCCTTTATGGGATTTTCTGGTGGTGTTTCTGGTCGCAGTCGGTATTTTCTACACGATCATGACGGGTGCAGTACAAATTCGTTTGTTCTGGCACAGCATGAAAGTCATGAAAAATAGCCGTGGCAAGGTTCAGGATACGCACGGCATTACCCCGTTTCAGGCCTTTGTCACTGGACTGGCAAGCCGGGTCGGGGTGGGCAATGTCGCGGGTGTCGCCATTGCGATTGCGATTGGTGGCCCCGGTGCCGTTTTCTGGATGTGGTTTACTGCCTTTTTGGGCATGAGTTCTGCTTTTGTTGAATCCTCTTTGGCCCAGTTGTTTAAGGTGCGAGATAACAAAAACCAGCAATTCCGTGGTGGACCAGCTTATTACATTACCCAAGGCCTGAAACAAAAATGGCTCGGGATTGTCTTTGCGATTGCATTGATCACGACTTATGGTTTTGTCTTCAATGCAGTTCAGGCCAATGCCATTACCGGAGCAACCTCTCATGCCTGGGGCTGGGATCAGGCGAACCTGATTCTGCCATTAGGCGGCCTGAATCTGGAAATTTCCTGGGTCGGATTGTTTCTGGTATTGATGACTGCGGTGATCATTTTTGGCGGGATTAAACGGATTGCGAAAGTTGCGGAAAGCTTTGTGCCGTTTATGGCTGTGCTTTATCTGGCTGTGGCTTTGTATATTGCGGTCATCAATTACGATCTGCTCCCATCCATCTTCCAGCTCATTTTCAGTAAAGCCTTTGAATTTGAAGCCGCCGCTGGTGGTTTCTTTGGTGCCATGGTGTCTATGGCCATGATGATGGGGATCAAGCGTGGTCTGTTCTCTAACGAGGCGGGGATGGGTTCGGCACCGAATGCTGCTGCAGCTTCCGATGTCAAACATCCGGTCAACCAGGGTCTGGTACAGATGCTCGGAGTATTTGTAGATACCTTTGTGGTGTGTTCATGTACCGCGATTGTTATTCTGGTTTCGGGTCTGTATGAAAATGCAGGCTTTGAAGGCGTGACCTTGACCCAGATGGCACTCGAAAGCCAGATTGGTGCCTGGGGCGATGACTTCCTGGCTTTGATTCTGTTCCTGTTTGCCTATTCTTCGATTATCGGTAACTATGCCTATGCCGAAGGAAACGTCCAGTTCATTAATAACAATAGCCGAGTTATGTTGATTTTCCGTTTATTTGTATTGGTGATGGTGTATTTCGGTTCTATCGCCAGCGTGCCATTGATCTGGAATATGGCGGATCTGTTTATGGGTGTCATGGCAAGTATCAACTTGATTGCGATCCTGTTGCTGATGCCATTCCTGCTGATGCTACTCAAAGACTATACCGGTCAGTTGAAGCGCGGCGTGAAAGAGCCTGAATTTAAACTGGATAACCATCCTAAATTTAAAGACAAAGTCAAATCAGATATCTGGTAAGACTTGAAATAAAAAGCCCCGATCATTCGGGGCTTTTTGTGCCAAAGTTTTATTTAAAAGAAATTTAAATAACTTTGATAAAGTACAAAACCCAAAATCAGGTTGAACCAGACCGGTAATTTTGAACGTAGCAGGGCAATCATCACCGCGACAAAGACCAGGTCGGAGCCATAACTAAAATAACGTTGTGAAAGATCCAGCAATAAATATAGTAACAGACCCACCACTGCAGCATTGATGCCCATCACCGCCTGATGAATATGGCGCTGTTGCATTAGCCATGACCAGTAGGGCAAGGTGGCAAAGATCAAGAAAAATGAAGGTAAAAAGATTGCACAGGTTGCTAAAACTGCATTCAGCCAGACATAAGGCGTCCAAGGCAGCAAAGCACCAATATAACTGGCAAAACTGAATAAAGGTCCCGGCATGAGCTGGGCAAATGCATAGCCAAGATCAAAAGATTGTGCACTCACCAAACCGGTTGTGACAAAGTCCTGATGCAGCAAAGGTAAAATCACATGACCGCCACCAAACACCAGCGAGCCAGTCTGATAGAAATTGGAAAAAAATTGCAGCTCCGATTCACCCCATAATTTCCCTGCTAAGGGGAGTAGAATAAACGGCAAGATAAATGCCAGTAACCAATAGGGTGCAGCGGCAGATCGAATATACGGCGAGCTGATTGCCGTTTTGTTAATTTCTTTGGGTTTCGAATCTGATTGATAAAAATGTCCCGCCAAAAGTCCACAGACTGCGCCCAGCATAATCACAAGAATCTGATTAAAACTCACTGAAACGACTATCAGTAATGCGACAGAGAGGATTAAGACAGCATATTGCCAAGCTGATTTACAGAAGCTTCTCAGCATTTGCCAGAATGCCCAGGCGATGACAGAAAATACAATTAACTGGATGGTATGAAAGCTGTTTGAGTTTAAAATATGGAAATAGCTTTGACCCAAGAGCGCCACCAAGGTCATCAGAATCATTGAGGGTAGGGTAAAACCCAGCCATGCGATCACGGCACCAGTATAGCCCCGTTGCAGATAACCGATCGACAGCCCCACCTGACTGCTGCTCGGCCCGGGTAAAAGTTGTGCCAAAGCGACCAGTTGACTGTACTGGGTGTCATTCAACCATTGCAGTTGGGTTACAAATTTTCGGTGAAAAAATACCAGATGTGCTGCCGGACCGCCAAATGAAATGCAGCCCAGTTGCAGGAAAATCAGGAAAATCCGATACAGTGAGATTGAAGGCATACAGTTATGGGAAAAATGAAGATAAAGTAGCTGAACTGTATGACAGTTTTACGAAATTCTACAGACTATTTATGCATGTGTTTATACACTATGCCGCTTTAGATTAATGAGGACATTCTCTGCATGCAGAAATATGTGTTGAGTATGGTGATACTGGGTACATTTGGCCTAAGTGCTTGCCAAACGACCCCCATGACAGCCCAAGCGGCGACCAGTCATCTGCAACCTGCTGCACAACGCGGAGAAGCTCAGGCACGTCCGAATCAAATTGATTTTCAAAAGATCAAGCAAACCCAACAGCGTCCAGTAGTTGCTTTAGTCTTAGGCAGTGGCGGTGCGCGTGGCTATGCGCATATTGGTGCGCTGGAAGTACTGGAACAGGCGGGTATTCAACCAGATTTTATTGTCGGAACCAGTGCAGGTAGTATCGTTGGATCTATTTATGCGAGTGGTAAACCGGCGATTGAACTGCGCAATATTGCTCTCAGCATGCGACCAAATGATGTTCGTGATATCAAACTGGCCAGAAAAGGCTTTTTTGATGGCAAAAAAGTTGAAGACTATGTCAATTTGCAGGTCGATCAAACCCCGCTTGAAGCCATGAAAATCCCGATGTTTGTGGTAGCAACCGCGCTGAAAGAAGGCAAGAAAGTCGTCTTTAACCATGGCAATACCGGACAGGCGGTACGTGCTTCAGTCTCGATTCCGAGTATGTTTATTCCGACCATCATTCAAGGTAAAGAATATGTAGATGGTGGTCTAGTCAGTCCGGTGCCGGTCGATGTGGCACGTGAGTTGGGAGCCGACATTGTGATTGCGGTAGATATTCTGGCACAACCCATTCACACGGAAACCAGCAATGTCTGGGGACTGTTTAACCAGAACATCAATATTATGCAGCAACATCTGGCGCATGAAGAATTAAAGCATGCAGATGTGGTGATTCAGCCGGATTTACGCGAAAAAGGTCATATCTTTGATGTCCGTGGCAGGGAACTCACCATGCAGGCTGGTGCCGAGGCGACCCAGTTAAAGTTGATGGAAATTTCACAAGCCTACCAAAAACATGATTATGCTCAAGGACATCGCATTCCACAGTTTGTGGTACATGAACATCAAGCTCAATAAATCTTTTTTTTGAAATTTCTGTTTATCCCTATATCGCAGTATAGGGATATTCACTCAAAAGGATAACGGATCATCGGCTGTAACGCTTAACTGATTGTTATAAAAGATAAGATGATTGCCTATGTGTATCAGTCAGTCGGAATTATCGCAAAAGATAAAATTAATTTTAAATATAACAAATTGAATTATAAGTATATTGTTTTAAATAATAAGCCTTATTCGTCTTAAATCAAAATTTTAATATTATTATTCGTATACTTAAGTTGATCAAATATTCAAAAGCATCGATGTTCATGCCAGAATGCAGTTTGAAAAGATCACTACACAGATGTAGACATCATGATGCATATTAAAATTGGACAGCAGGTCAAACTGGCACAATTCGAACACTATATTTTTACAGTGACCGCGACCCATCAGGATGGTTCTTTTACCGTTGAAACAACCTTGGATGGTCAACAAATTTTAAGTTATCAGAACGTGGCACAGGAAATGCTCAGGCCAGTGATGCTTTAAATCACGCAGAGTCTTTTTATTTTCCTGAATTATTTTTGTTCAGCGCTTAAAACAGTGAAAAATTCTCAGTTGCGGTGTAATCAGCCGCAAATAAATAAGTGTTGATTTATTGGAACTTAACTTTCTAACTGAGATTTTAAGCAATTAAATATATTTTTTTCTGTATGAATACATTTTCTATATCAATAATTGTGATGCTTCATTTGCCGAATTGAACATTTTATTCATGTTAAAAACGCTATAATAATAAACGATAACCTTGTCATTCAAAGAGTTCAAAGAAAACGATGGCCCCTTTAGATCAAATTGCAGCAGTGTCGGATGACCAGTCAGAGTTAACGATGTCAGTTCTCATGACGCCAGATATGGCAAATTTTTCAGGAAATGTTCATGGTGGAACCATTCTGAAATTATTGGATCAGGTGGCGTATGCGTGTGCAAGTCGCTATTCGGGTAGTTATGTCGTGACCTTATCTGTAGACAAGGTGAATTTTAAAGAGCCGATTCACGTTGGTGAGCTGGTTACCTTTCTGGCCAGTGTGAATCATGTTGGCCGTACTTCAATGGAAATCGGGATTCGTGTAGAAGCCCAGAATATTCAAAAGAGAACGGTACGTCATACCAATAGCTGTTATTTCACCATGGTTGCGGTGGATGAAAATGGTAAACCAAAACAGATTCCAGCTTTGAACCTGGACAATGACTGGAAACGTTGCCGTTTTGAAGCAGCAGAACAGCGTAAAGTCGCGCGTTTGCAAGAAAATCATCATCCTTCATGCAGCATTTATAAAAAGACTGCACAGAGTTAAGTTAAATCGTGATTGAGAAAAGACCTTCATATGAAGGTCTTTTTTTTGCATCAATTTCAGTTTTTCACTGGAGCTTTGTTATTTTTTACCCTAATATAAAACGATACGTATCGTTTCGATTTTTAGATCTTAAAAGTTAAGTAGAAAAATATGAGCAGTGACGAAAAAAGTTCCCGGCGACAGCAGTGCATTTTACAGGCAGTCGCAGATGCGCTGGCAGAATGTGAATATCATCAGCTGACGATTGAAGATGTAGCGGCACGTGCCAGCGTTGGCAAGTCCACGATTTATCGCTGGTGGAAACATAAATCGGAACTGGTACTAGACACTTTCAAGCAACATACGGCTTCGGTATTTGAACTGGATACGTCTAAAAGCCTGAAAAGTAATCTTATTCAACAACTCAGTTCTTTATCTCAAGCACTGAATCATCCAGTGGGGCGGGCTTTACTGGTAGTGATTGCTAATCACCGCGAACTGGCAGGTGAATTCTTTCAGCAATATCTCTTGCCACGTCGACAACAGACCCATCAACTGATTCAGCAAGCGATTGAACGGGGAGAAATACACCCGGATTATCCTTTTGATTTGATGCTGGATACCTTATACGGCCCGATTCATTACCAGATTATTTTTTTCAACCGGATTCCAGATGAACACTATATCCAGAATCTGGTCGAGTTGGCTTTGCATCCTGTTACTGTCCAAGTCTGAGTTTGTGCTATTTCCCTACAAATTTTAAAAGTTGGTGATTATGTCAGTTAGCGCTGAGCGGTTATGGAATCGCTCATTTATCTTGTGCTTATTCAATAATTTTTTCCTGTTCGTTTATTACTTTGCCTTACTGACCATCTTGCCGATTTACATCATGAAAGATCTGGGCGGTTCGGTAAAAGAAGCTGGGTTGGCACTGACGCTATTTTTGGCCTCTTCGATTGCGATTCGGCCATTTTCCGGCATGATCATCGAAAAGCTCGGCAAGAAAATCTCGATGCGCGGCGCAGGTGTGATTTTTGCCTTATTTGCCTTTAGTTATTTGCTGATAGATAGCATGTGGTCGCTGTTACTGGTGCGCTTTTTACATGGCATCTGGTTCAGTATTTTGACCACGGTGGCAGTACCCGTCGCTAATGAATTTATTCCTGAACAGCGCAAAGGTGAGGGCATGGGCTATTTCGTCATGTCGACCAATCTGGGTGTGGTTTTTGGGCCCTTGCTGGCATTGACCGTAATTCAGTTCACCAGCTTCAAAGTCTTATTTGGCATTCTTGCCGTTATCATTTCTTTGGGGCTCATTTTCTGTTGGATACTCAAAATCACAGAGTTACCAAAACCTGAAGCTATAAGCACAGAAAAAACCAGCTTGAGCTTGCAGGATATTCTGGAAGTCAAAGTTCTGGCGGTAAGTTTTGTGGCTTTACTAACCGCTTTTGCCTACTCGGGCATCATGAGTTTTATTACTGCATTTAGTGAAACCAAGCAGCTTTTGGGCTATACCAGCGTATTCTTTATTGTATTTGCAGCATCCATGTTGCTGGTCAGACCTTGGGTTGGAAAGATTTATGACCGTAAGGGACCCAGTGCGGTGATTTATCCTTCATTTATTTTCTTTGCCATTGGTCTGGTGATTGTCAGTCTGATTTCCAATCAATGGATATTATGGTTGTCGGCAGTGTTTATTGGCATCGGTTATGGTTCACTATTCCCATGTTTGCAGACCTTGGCCATTCAGTCGGTCGACAAGCAGCGTATGGGACATGCGATTTCAACCTTCTTTACCCTGTTTGATCTGGGTTTAGCCATCGGTTCCGTGGCCATGGGAGTATTGATTGCCTATTGGGGCTTTGAAACTACCTATGTTTTGAGTGCTGTACTCGTTATTGTGACGATATTGGTTTATCGTCAGTATGTTGCCAAAAAGCAAAATAAGCGCCCGGCAAGTTTGGAGTTATAAAATGGAATTAAGACATTTACGTTATTTCGTTACAGTGGCGCAGGAACTGAACTTTACCCGTGCCGCGGAAAAATTAAATACAGTACAGCCATCACTGAGCCAACAAATCAAGGATTTGGAACGTGAGGTTGGCGTACAGTTGCTGGAGCGGAATAACCGTAAGGTCGGGCTCACTGAAGCTGGACAGGCGTTTTTAAAAGAAGCTTTGCTGAGTCTTGAGCATGCAGAGCGCGCCATTCAGTCTGCCAGACAGATTGCGAATGCACAGCAGGATCAGCTGAATATCGGATTCGTGCCGGTCGCGGAAATGAAAGTCTTTCCTTATATCATGCCGAATATCCGCGCGCATTTTCCTGAACTGAAAGCACAGTTTCATAGTCTGACCGATGCAGAGCAGTTTAGTGCCTGAAGAAATGGATAGATCGACATTGCCTTTACCCGTTATCCGGGGCAGTTAAGTGAGTTTGATTCGATCCGCATTTTTGATGAGCCTTTAACCTTGATTGTGCCCAAAGATTCCCCGGCTGCGGCCTTGCCCTATGTCAGTATCAAGAGTTTTGAAAGTCAGGACTTTGTAATTAGTGATGAGCAGTCCTCACCGCAACTGCATAAGCTGATTCAGGATTTTTTTAAACAGTCTAAATTAAAAGTGAATGTGGTGCAGTATTCCACCAATATCCTGCTCAATGTCAATCTGGTAGGGATGGGGTGGGCTGGAGTCTGGTGCCGACCTATGTGATTCCATTGCTCGGCGATAATATTGTGGTGAAAAAGACGCTGGAACCGTTGCCGATGATTGGGCTCTATGCCAATTATCGCAAGGATCAAAAACATGTGGTGATTGATCTGATTTTAAAAGTATTAAAAGAAAAGTTTTGTGTGGATCTTTTCTAATATCTGCATCGTTGATCAGCCCATCGAAAAAGCAGTGCGACAGAAATGATCTGTAGCACATCCTTTTAAATCGGAACTGCAAATCGCTTTATACTGAACCTCTAACAATAAAAAAACCGGTTGAAGCAGGATGATGAAGCTCTATAACAATCCGCAATCACGTGGCCTGACCTTGTTGCCTTTGCTGAAAGAATTACAAATTGAAGATCAGATTGAGCAGGTGGAGATTGCCTATGAGGATATGCATCAGCAGGCATATACACAGATGAATCCGATGGGAAAAGTTCCCTGTCTGGTAGATCAGGAGATCGTCATTTCAGAAATGGCCGCCATTTTTATCTATCTGGCAGATAAGTATTCTGACAAAGGATTGGCACCTGCTTTGGATGATCCGAAGCGTGGGGCGTATTTGAAATGGATGTTTTTCTGTCATGGACCCTTTACCGAATATATCGATATAAAAAATTTACAGGTGTCGCCAGAAAATATTGAAAAGAACCGGAGAAGTTTAAGTTTTGGGAATGAAGCAGCCGTATTTGATTTTATGAAACAGGGCATCGAGCAGGCCAATCCTTATCTGTTGGGTGAAAAAGTCTCGGCTGCGGACCTATATGTGGCTTACTGTTTGATCTTCACGATCTCTGCGAAAATTTTACCGCCATTTGATGAGTTCAGGCCCTTCCTGCAGCAGATGGCCTCTCGTGATTCCCTGAAAGATATCCCCTGGTTTCAGGAATACCGAGTCTAATTCCTCGGTCTATATATTGTCCGAGATATCTAAAAACAATAAAAAAACCACGCCGAAGCGTGGTGAAAAGTGACCCTAATATTATTTCAGGTAAAGCTTTTTAAACAGTTGCTGGCTGGTGCTTTCCATCGATTGAGGAATGGCCAGGGCAGCTACGAAACGGTCAGGACGCAAGATCACAACTGAATCAGACGTGTTGCCAAACCACGAGCGGATATCTGTGCCGATATCACCAATGGTGATGACATCTTCATACTGTTTACGCTGGCTATTTTGCAATTGCACCGCAGGAATTACCTGAATGAATTTCACGCCGAGCGTTTTCCACTGTTGCAACGTATCTGGGCTCAGACCCCATTTCGGATCGACACCCCAGGCAATAATCGCAAAATCATTGCCGATCACTTCATCCAGTAATACGGTTTCACCCGAAGCCAGCTGAACCTGAGGCTGGATAAGCATTTTGCCGACTGGAGAGTTCTTGGCTCCCTTGCTCAAAAGTGCGCCGTCATGATATTTCGGCATTGGTTTGAAGCGCATTTCCAGCAGATACTGCTTGATCGGCTTGATATAGTTCAGGGCATAGGCAATGCTGTCACGAACAAATCCTTGCCATTTTTTCGGTGGTGCCAGTACGTGACCTGCCATCACCGACAGGTCAATCATCGCCTTGGCATGGTCTTTACGTTCGATCTGATAAGAATCTAAAAGTGCTGGGCCAGCTTTGCCTTGAACAACCAGCGCCATTTTCCAAGCCAGATTAAAGGCATCACGCATACCGCTGTTATAACCCTGACCTTGCCATACCGGCATAATGTGCGCTGCATCACCGGCAAGTAAAATACGGTCGACACGGAACTTGTCGGCAATACGAGCATTATGGGTATAGACACGCTGACGGATCACTTCGATACCATCTGTGCTTGGTAAAACCTTAGAAAGAAGTTTGGCAATATTTTCCGGTTTGCTCAGTTCTTCCTGCGTTTCACCCGGCATAACCATAAATTCAAACCGGCGAATACCATGTGGCAATGCGGCTGATACATAAGGACGAACCGGATCACAACATAAGTAAATATGTGGTGTAGCAAGCGGATCATTCTCAAGGTCAATCACGATCCATTGATTCGGTGCGGTTTCACCTTCAAAGGCAATGCCCAGGTTGCGGCGCACATAAGAATTACCGCCATCACAGGCAATCAGATATTGAGCGCGGATGGTTTCTGCATCGCCCTCTTTATTTTGCAGATTGAGTGTTACGCCGTCAGCATCTTGACTAAACTGGGTCAATTGACGAGAAAACAGCACTTGGGTGTTTTTATATTGCTTTAAGCCTTGCAGTAGGACGTTATCGACTTGTGGCTGAATAAAGGCATTACGGCGCGAGAAACCAAACTCACGTGTTAAAGGCTGAATATCTGCAAAACAGCGACCTTTAGGCGTCAAGAAGCGCATCGCATGATTCGGAGTGGTATGCGGTAAGACTTGATCGACTAAACCCAAAGATTGAATGGTACGTAAGGATTCATCATCGATTCCAATCGCACGTGGGTAATCAATCAAACTATCCAGTTGCTCGACAATCGTGACAGCTACGCCTTGCTTGCTCAGATAGTTGGCAATGGTTAAGCCTACAGGGCCGGCGCCAAGGATTGCCACTTCAGTAGTGTAATTAGTATTGCTCATAGCGAATGTCCACTCAATCGACTTGCATTTGATGCTATTAAGGGACAGTTAGAAGCCAGAAACAAGTTAGGCAATAGTAGCTTAAGTATATGGATAATATTGGATTGAAATAGGTGGTTTTTAAATAAATAATTGATTTTAATTATAAAAATAATAAAAATTTGATAGCCTGTATTAATTCTATGATCAGTTTTGACTATGGTGATAAATAGATTTTATGCAATAAAAATGCTGAACCAGCATCAAGCATGATTCAGCATCGAATAATATCGGGGGCAGTATAGGACAAAGCCTACTGGAGAATTACTGTCCCTGATATTTTCATTGAAGGATTAAACGAGTCGTTCAATTACTTAACGTGCAGCAGGTTTTGCAGGGGGCGTGCTTTCTATAGCAGCTTCAGAGGCAGCAGGCTGCTCTGCAGATGCACCTGCAACAGGAGCATTCGATTCAGGTAATTCCTGGGTAGTCACAATCACTTTTTCTTCTGCAGTGGTGGTTTTCGCATCTGTGGTTTTGCTGTCAGCAAAACTGGTAGCTGCAGCAGCAGTAAGCGTAGTGGCAAGTAAGATTTGTGCATATTTCATTTTTGGCATCCTTTTATTCATGTCGTGTAATCTGCCGAGCTGACCATCACATCAATTCGACAGATGCCCATCCTAAGCACTGAAATTTTACTGAGCAAATCAATTAACAAAAGCGACACGCAGGGAATAACCCAGCAGATACAAAACTGAGAAAGTTGTTTTATTTCTGTTAATTATGCGGAGTTTTATTTAATGAAAGTGTGTGTGAATATTTCAAGAATCCAATTTGAAATAAAAGTTAACATAGAAAATTGGTAATTTGGGATCATTCTATTAATTTTTATCTCTGTGATTTTCACGCCGTGTTTGCGAAGAACACGCATTTTAAAGTCATACTGTGCTTTATAATGCAGAGCATTGCTATTTCTATTCAATTTCTTGAGAGCCGATTTTGAAAATTCTGTCAGCGTCGCAGGTTATTCCTGTCCATATCATTTCTGGATTTTTGGGTGCAGGTAAAACCACACTACTCAAACATTTACTACAGCAAAAACCGGAACAGGAAATCTGGGCGGTGCTGATGAATGAATTTGGCCAGATTGGGGTAGACCAGCAGTTATTGCCGCAAGATCAGGGTTATGCGGTCAAAGAGCTGTTGGGTGGTTGTCTATGTTGCAGTAGCCAGTTACCGATGCAGATCGCCTTGTCACGCCTGCTGTCAGAGGTGAAACCGGATCGTCTGTTTATCGAACCTACTGGGCTGGGACACCCGAGACAATTACTGGAACAGTTGACCGAACCGCACTGGCAAAGTCATTTAAACATGCAGGCTTTAGTCACTGTGGTAGATGGTTCGCGTTTGCATGACCGGGACTGGACTCAGCAAAACCTGTATGCGGACCAACTCAAGGCAGCGCATATTGTAGTGATTTCACATACTGACTTGATGACAGCCGCCGATCACGCAGCGCTCACGCAGCTTCAGGCAGAATATCAACCTTATGCGCAACAGTGGCTGTTCACCGAGCATGGACAGCTCGATATCGAACAGATCAAGCAGGACTATCGGGGTTCTGCCCGTCAGATTCAGCCTTTGTTAAAACAGCAACAGACCCCCCGTTCAGCGGATACGCCCGTAGTGATTCAGCAGATGCCTTATCATTATGTAGAAAGCGCGCAGGGTTACCAGGTCGCTGGCTGGAAATTGCCAAAACGCTGGCAATTTAATTTTTATGATCTGCTGGATCTGCTCTGTGAACAAAAAGACTGGCTCAGAATAAAGGGAATTTTTCATACCGACCAAGGCTGGAAAAGCTTTAATTTTAATCCTGAGCAGTTTAATTATCAGTCGGCAGATGAAGGCATTGATAACCGGGTAGAAGTGATTTATCAACAGTCACGCGATTGGCTGGCATTTGAAACTGCCTTGATGCAATGTCGTATGGATCCAGAAAAATAACGGCACTATTTCTAGTACGCTGAATGAATTATTGGCCTAAATCTGTTCAGCAAAATAGCGCTAAATCTTATATGCTAGGCGCCAAATTTGAGGATTATGTGATGGCGTTAAAAGCGACGATTTATAAGGTTGATTTGAATATTGCGGATATGGATACGCATCGTTATGAGGATTATCAGTTAACGATGGCGCTGCATCCTTCAGAAACCATTGAACGCTTGATGGTGCGTATTCTGGCCTATGCGCGCTATGCCGATGAAGCACTGGAATTTACCAAGGATCTGTTCGAAACAGATGAGCCAGCGCTATGGGAAAAGGATCTGACCGGGCAACTGGTCAAATGGATTGAAGTAGGCAGCCCGGACGAAGATAAAGTCAAAAAGGCCAGTGCGCGTTGCAAGCAGGTCGCAGTCGTCACCTATGGTTCTGCGGTGGATGAATGGTATAAGCGCAGCAGCAAATTAAAAATCTTAAAAAATGTGGAAGTGTGGAAGTTATCTACCGCAACCACCGACGCATTGCCACAGTTATGCGAACGCACCATGCAGTTACAGCTCAATGTGATGGATGGTGAATGGACCTTGATTGGCGATCAGGGCCAGGTGCTGGTGGAGTGGGAACAGTTACAATAAGGCCAAATAAGGATGCAAGTCTGGACTTGTATCCTGTAGCTCAAATTGCGTATATCTGAGGAATAAGAATACGCAGGGCTGCACCATGTACCATGAACTTTATGATTTACTGCTGGCTGTCGCGATCGGCGCAATTATTGGTGCAGAGCGTGAGTATCACAGTAAATCTGCCGGACTGCGTACCATGATTATGGTCAGTCTGAGTTCCTGTTTATTTACCATTATCTCCCTGAAAATAGGCGTGGCCAATCCTGACCGGCTGGCCGCCAATGTCTTGACTGGACTGGGTTTTCTAGGTGCTGGTGTTATCCTGAAAGATGATAACCGTATTTCCGGGATTACCACCGCGACCACCATCTGGATGATAGCTGCACTCGGCATGGCGGTCGGTGCAGGCTATGAACTCTTAAGTATTTGGGCTACTTTTATTGTCATGGTGGTGCTGGTTCTATTGATGTATGTCCAGCGCGGCATTGAATCTCTGAATCAGGAACGCAGCTATGAAATCGTCTGCCCATTCGATCAGAATGATTCTGATCACTACGAAATGTTATTTAAACGTTATCAGTTAAAAGTGGTGCATTCCTCACAAAAAAAAATTGATCAACAGATTGTCGGACGCTGGATCCTGATGGGATCGGCCAAGAATCATCAAGAATTAACCCAGTATTTACTCAATGATAAGAATATTCAGGAACTCAGCTTTTAACCCATCAATGGCCCAGACTTAAAAATATAGAGCATTCCAGTTTATACTGAGCTTTGAATTTTATGCTCCTCTCAGGTAAATAACCATGATCAACGAACTTGAAATTATTGATTTAAAAGTAGGCGAAGGTAAAGAAGCGGTAAAAGGTGCCTTAATTACCACGCACTATACTGGCTGGCTGGAAGATGGAACCAAGTTCGATTCTTCAATTGACCGCGGTAATTATTTTGAAACTGTTATTGGTACCGGTCGTGTGATCAAAGGTTGGGATCAGGGTATTCTGGGAATGAAAGTTGGCGGTAAGCGTAAACTGATGGTGCCTGCACATTTGGCCTATGGCGAACGTAAAATGGGTAAAGTCATTCCAGCCAATTCCAACCTGATTTTTGAAATTGAACTGTTTGATGTAAAAACACGTGATTAAAATCATTTAACTTGCTGAATATAAGTTATATTTTTTATTCAAAGATATACGCTGGTTCCGGTGCAGTCGCTTCAAAATAAGCTGTGCCGGAGAAGCTACAAAAAACATCTAAAAAGATTTGAAATCAAAAATATTCCTTGTAGATTATAAGAATAATAAAGAATTATTTTGAGATATAACGTATTTGCATAACTTGATAAGGAATGTCTGTTTTTTCGTATTTGTCTGTGCCTTGAGCTGGATGACTTGCATCATAAGTTCAGCAATCGCTCAGGATGAACTCCCTTCGCCGTCATTTCAGCAGCAATCTCACGACCATATTACTGAAGTTCATTTTACCGAACATAGCACTAGTGCCTTGCAGGGAAAATGGCTGTTTTATCCGAGTCAGTTTATTGTTCAGCCCAGCCCCGTACTCCAGTCAAAAACAGTTGAATTGCCAGCCTCTTTTAAAACTCTAGCGGGTTCAAACTCTGGCTACGGTACCTTTATTGGTTATTTTAAAATTCCGAAAGAATTTCTCGGGCGACGCATCGCGATTCGGATTCCAACCCAATACGGCGCCTATCGGGTATATGTCAATGGACAGTTTATTGTCCGTCTCGGGGAAATCAGTACCACACCTGACAAACAGGTGACTGAGAAAGCACCGCGTATTGGCTATTTTGTTCCAGATACTGAATATATTACCTTAAGCATTCAGGCCTCAAATTATACCCACTTGCATGGCGGTCTCGAGCGACCGATGCAGATTGGCGTTGCAGGTACCATCAATCGCCAATTCCAGCAGCTCATGATGAGTATTGCCATGGTGTGCGGCGCGGTACTTGGGGTGGGGGTGTTTACCATTCTATTTTCGGTATTCAGGGGATCACGAGAACGTAACAGTAAAAGTATCTTTGTTTTTGGCTGGTTTATTGTCTTTTTGGCCCTGCATAACCTGTTTTCTGCACCTTATGCCTATTCGGTATTTACCAATATCAACTGGCTGTGGGGAACCCGCTTAGAGTATCTGTTTACTTTTATTGCTGCCTTCTTTTTTCTCAGTTATATGCATCTGTTTAACCGGCGCTATTTAAATCCGGTGATTTATTATATCGCGGTGGTATTACTGGTCTTTAACATTATTTTTACCCTATTTTCACCTCCTGAGATATTTGAACGTCTGGCCCTATTTAGTGCGATTTTTGCCTTGGTCATCATCGGTAATTTTATTTACGGCTTTTATCAGACCTTACGTTATAAAGAGCATTATTCGCGTTTAAATCTGATTGCGATTATTTTCCTTTGTGTCACCTTTTTGAATGATTATCTGTTGCTGATCAATGTAATTAAAACCACGCATCTGTTCTTTATCTCAACCAGTATCTATGCCTTACTAATTATGTTTCAGCAGTCCAGACATTATGCACATCAAACTTATGAGACTGAACAGCTAAACCTGAACCTGATCGCGCTCAACGATTCACTCGATCAAAAAGTCAAAGAACGCACTCAGCAGCTGCGTGAAGTGAATGCCAAACTGGAACAGCAAATGAATATTGATGCGCTAACCGGAGCTTTTAACCGGCGTGCCTTAAATCATGAAATCCAGCAGCAATTTTTACAGACCCGGCAACAGCCGCAACATACCTTAATTTTTGCCATGCTCGATGTCGATTTTTTTAAAAACTATAATGACTACTATGGCCACTTAAAAGGCGATGAAATCCTGAAAAATCTGGTCAGGATTATTCAAGGCACTTTGCCACCGTCTGGCTATCTGGCACGTTATGGTGGTGAAGAGTTTGCGATTCTGCTCACTGGAATGCCGGTTCAAACTGCCCTTAAAAATCTGGAAAATGTGTTAAACCAGATTCGGGAACAGCGTATGCAACATCTGAATCGGCCAGATGAAAAAGATTATGTTACGGTTAGTATGGGCGCGGCCTGGGTTGAACAAAAACATGGCTATGCAGATATTCATGAATTGATGAAAGCGGCAGATGTGCAGCTCTACGCCGCTAAACAGGCCGGACGTGATCAGTTAAAAATTCAAAAAGAGGTCGATTAAAAAACATATTTATACAGATAGCGCGATTCATCTTCTGACTCGGCAGAATGTGGATGAAAGCCGCAGTGCTGATAATAACTTAAGGCAGTTTGGGTAGATTGTATTTCAATCTGATGAATTTTTTTCTTTAATAAAGTGCGATGCATTTGATGAAATAACTGGGTGCCAAAACCCAGTCTTTGGCAGTGTTGGGCCACATAATGCATCCGGATTTCTCCAGCATCACTGACCAATAAGAACCCGACGACCTTGTCATAGATGAGATAAACCCAGCAATCGTTATACAGCATATCGACAATCAGGCTGGCATGATCAAACTTTTCTAGCCAGGTTTGAATTTTGCTTTCTTCACGCTGATGATCCAGTACGCAAGATTGAATGCTGTCATGAATGACCTGAATAATTTGAGGTATATCTTCGACCCTCCCTTCACGAATCATAATATTATTCATTTTCTCGAACATTTATAGGGAAGGTTTATTTGATAAAAAAGAAGAGGGTAAAAAACAGAACAATATTGTAGTTTTTTGAGCATCTTTGCTGTGATTTATCAATGTGAAGATTGGTTCTGTTGCTGATTTGTCCTGTTTGTTTATCTTAAGTTCTTAAATCTCATTACAGAGTTAAAAATAAAAAATCAAAGTAAATCAATTTTTAAATAAATCGAAGTTCGAATCTGGGCACAAATGAGCAAGCAGAGAAGATAAATAGTAAAAATAAGCCTCAAGTTTGCACTGTATAAAAAATAGACGTATGCTGAGTCAAAAGGGACTATTCAAATGAATCTTGATCCTATAACCATAAAAATAAAATTAGTCACATGAGATCATCAACCATGCTGAAATTACTGCTGTTGTTATGTGTTTTATTCATGTTGAATGCTGCCTGGATCGTCGGCAGAAAGATCTATAAAGCTCAGCGCCATCTGGTGTGTCAGCGTCCAGAAAAACCGGCACAGATTTCTAGCATGACAGAGCAAGAGGTCATCGAGCAAGAGCAGCAAGTACATCTGGTGGATGCTTATGAACTGGAACTGTTTGATGATGTGGCACAGCTATTCTTTCAACGGCAGGTGCATATTGATAATCGAGCACAGGCCGAACAGTTACAGCAAGAACTATTACAAAAAATGCCGATGCACAGTTGCACCCAGATTCGTCAGATGGACTTAGGCGAATGGTCTATTTTCTGGAATTTTTATGATCAGTCACTGGAATATTATGTCGGTCGCTATGGCGTATTCTATGCACATGTCGACCGTTTTGGAGAAGAGCACCGGCAGGAAATCCGCAGGGAACTTTTGCATTCTGACTGTGCTTAGAACACAACTTTCAGTCATTCTGTACGATTGAAGATCTCAGACTACGTACTTAAGCCATTGCAATTCAGAAAAGGTATCTCATGCCTTAGCTCAGATTTTTTCTGCCACTTGGCGGAAATAGCCCATATAATTTATCTCCTTTAAGCCATAATCTTGTGCTAGAAAAACCTCAAGACTCGTGAGTCCTATTCTTGAAATAGTCATTTAAAATGTACGAAGTCTGGCGAGCAATGATCCGGACTAAAAAGGCAGGAGCGCTATGATCATTGATTTTCATCAAGCACAATTACAGAAGTTTATTGCACTGGCGATGAAGATCGAAGCTGAGCCTGAACTGTATTTGCAGTTTGATTCGGTCTCGGATTTTTATAAGGTTGACTGGTTGCAGGATTTTCCGGTTGGTACAGAATACTATATTTCCGGTCTAGATGATGGTGCCGATGAGTTTCATGCCGTGATTTATTATGGCGAAGCGCAGCTACAGATCAGCTGTGGACAGGCACAGCTTTCAGTAAAACTATGTTGCAAACATTGACCGGGCTGCCGGAATTTCCCGATAGAAGAATAATGACATCCGCTATAAAGTTGATATAAATTGCAGAGTCATCTCTGTATCTGATTTTTATTCGCATCAGCCGAGAGTGGCATAGGCGAATATCGTAATAAAAATAAGGAAAAAATAGCATGGCACATCAGTTCACCGTGAAAGCAATTATCAATGGCGTGTCTATTGATGAATTTAAGCGTTTGGCCAATGATATTCGTTTGCATGAGGCAGTTTGCCATCGAATTCCTGCGCAAAACTTGGAAATCCTGGTTTCGAAAAAGCAGGGGCATATGTATACCCTGAAACGCGCTTATAATCTGGATGTTAATATTCCGGATATCGCAAAAAAATTACTCAAAGATGCATTCCGTTTGCAGCGTACCGATGTCAGCGATCTGAATGAAATGACTTCGACGGTACAACTCGGTGCGAACTTGCCGATCGAGGCCATCTGTCAGCGTGCAGTCACGGGAGATGAAGACCAGATCCAGTTTCAGTTAAACTGGACAGTCAAAGTTAAAGTACCTTTGCTGGGTGGCATGCTAGAAAAGCATGCTGAAGGTGAGATTCGTAAATTTAGTGAAATTGAACTCAGCATCGTCGAAGATGAATTGCGTAAAGGTCTCACCGCTTGAAGCAATCAAAGAGTGTGATTGACCTAATTTAAAAACTGGTCAGGTAGACGCCGGGTAGTGGTAGTTGATTGGGTGGTAGATCGCCATTTTCAGGGTGACTGCCACTATCCAAAAAACTTTTTTAAGTACAGATAAAGTTTGCCGTCACGTTAATACTGATGGCCAGAATGGTGGTATTGAATCCGTAGGCCAAAAGCAAATGTAGGGTATTGAGAACCCGCATGGATTGACAGGTAATGGATACATCTGCAGTTTGCGCAGAAGTCCCGATAATATAACTAAAATATAGAAAGTCTGGATAAGTCGGTCTGATGGTATTGGGAAAATCCAGTCCACCTTGTTGCTGTCTGTCGAGCGCCAGATAAAAGTCATGTGCATAATGAATTGCAAAAATCGTATGCATCAAGAACCAGGCTGAAATAATGGTCAGAACTGACAAGATTAAATGACCGGTTCGGATGGTAGTATCTTTGGGTAAATGATTAATTTCAATAATAATCGCAATAAAACACATGATCAGGGTGATGATCACCAAAAACAGAATAATCCATTTGCTGGCATCTTGTTGCATTGCACGTTGCAGAATATGAGCATGATCAATACGCCAGAGTTTTTTTATGGTCAATAATAAATAAGCGTAAATCGCGATATTCCAGCTGATCAATAGGCAGCTTGACCAGCTCAAAGGGGTAAGGGTCTGTAAAATCAGATAAAATCCAATGATGGCTGGGAAAATAATAAAGAAATACAGACGGGATTGAAGTGCCGTTTTTATAGACTGAAGAAACTGCATCATGTCATTTATATTTATTTTGCTGACTTCTCAAGATCCTAGCACAGAACCGTTTGCAATAAAGAAGATTGCAACGGTCTGAGTTATTTCCTCTACGACATTTCATCCTAAAGGTGTCGAACTGATTCGAGTTGAGTCATTTGACTGCGCGGATCGCGTAGCAGGCGTGATTATCTCAATAGATTTTTTCTGAACTGATGTTTAAACGGATTGAGCGGGTTGTTGGATTGCAGTGCCATAAGCAAAGACTTCCACCATGCCACCTTGCATACCGAGTTCAGTCGTGCTGAGCCGAATGCCCATAATCTGAGTCGCACCAATTTTTTCGGCTTCCAGTTTTAAACGTACAATCGCTTCACGTCGTGCGCGTTCTACTACACTTTCATAGCTGGTCAGACGGCCACCCAGCATATTCTGCACATTGGCAATCGCATATTTAAAATAATCATGGGAAATGACCACATTGCTGCTGATCATCTGTCCGGAATATTCAGACACAACGAAGCGGCTATTGTTCACCCGGATATAGGCCAGACGTTGTTCCTGTTCATCCAGATAACGAAAATGTTTACCTTCGTTATAACGTCCAAAACCGAAACCAACACTAAACAGAATGGCAAAAATGATGATCTGGAGAATTAAACCATCCATGCTTTAATCTGCCTGCGGAAAAGGGTCGGGCAATTTCGGCATGATCGGATCAACGACTACGGCTGTCCCATAAACAAAGAGTTCAGAAGCACCTTGGGCGATATTAGAGGTCGAGAAACGAATGCCGACAATCGCATTGGCACCCATACTACGGGCTTTTTCAATCATGCGGTTCATGGCTTCCTGACGGGATTCTTCCAGCAGTTCGGTATAGGCGGTAAGCTCACCACCGACAATATTTTTCAGGCCGGCCAGTAAGTCACGTCCGACATGTTTGCTGCGTACGGTACTGCCATACACCACATCAATTTGCTGGCGAATGGTATGACCCGGTACAGATTCCAGATTGCTAAGTAACATGTGCATGTTTTCTAAATAAATTGCTGGTCTATGACAATAGGAAAACTGCCTTGAAAATGCAATAAAAAAAAGCCCACCGAAGTGAGCTTTTCTTGATCTGTCTAGAATTTATTGCGCTGGCTGTTCTGCCGCACGGCGCTGTTCAGACACAGACGGGGTATTCGGCAAGGTATCCGTCGTGTTGACTTTCAAGCCGCCCCCCAGGGTTTTGTAGACTTCAACCTGATTGTTCAGATTGGCCTGTTCAAGCAATAACAAACCTTGTTCTGCTGCATAAGACGCACGCTGTGCATCCAGTACCGTCAGATAGCTGTCAATCCCGGCGCGGAAACGTGCCTGAGACAAGCGATAGGTGGTGTTGGTTGCTTCGACCAGACGGCGCTGAGCTGCCAGACGATCACCAATATTCTGACGTACTGCCAAGGCATCATTCACTTCACGGAAAGCAGTCTGAATCGACTTTTCGTAATCTGACAAGGCAATTTGCTGATCGGTTTCAGAAATACGGATATTGGCCTGACGGGTACCCCAATCAAAAATTGGAATATCCAGACTTGGACCAAATGACCAGGCAAAACTACCTGATTTAAACAGGTCGCCTAAATCAGTAGAGGCATAACCTGCTGAACCAGTCAGACTAATCGTCGGGAACAGACGTGCACGTGCTGCGGCAATATTGGCACCCGCCGCAGACAGACGATACTCTGCTGCACGGACATCTGGACGGTTAATTAATAGATCACTTGGCAAGCCTGAACCCAATGCAGTATTTGAAGTGATGCGGGTTACGCGTTGTGCTGGTAATAAATTCGCAGGCACTTGCTGACCGACCAGCAGGTTTAACAGGTTTTGTGCCTGTGCTACCTGAGTGCGGTAATTCGCAACATCATTACGTGCTGTTTCAACCGAGATTTGCGCCTGACGCACTGGAAGCTCGCTGTCGATCCCGACATCAAAACGTTTCTTGTTCAGATTGAAAGATTCAAGCTGAGCTTTTAGTGTTTGTTCAGCCAAAGCCAGATTGGCATTGGCAAACGAATAGCTGAGCCAAGCCTGAGACACCTGACCAATCAAGGCAATTTGCGTCGCATCTCGCGCACTTTGGGTCGCCAGGAAACTATCCAGTGCATTGTCACGCAAGCTGCGGACACGTCCCCAAAAATCTAGTTCATACGCAGTTACACCCAGTCCGACATTATAAGTCGTCACTGCACCACGATTCTGGGAATTCATGGTGTCCTGGCGCAATACGCTACCACTGGCACCAATCGTCGGTAACTGGTTGTTTTCAGTAATCTGATACTGTTGCTGAGCTCGTTGAATATTGAGGGCAGCAATACGCAAATCACGGTTATTGTTTAATGCCAGATCCAGCACCTGTAACAGGCGCTGATCGGCAAAAAAGTTTTTATAACCCTGTTCTGCTACAGAAGTACCAGACGCATTGGTATAGCTGCTCGGGATATCTGCCTGCGCAACCGGCTCTGGACTGCGCATGCTTTGACAGGCCGTCAAAGCAAGCGCAAGGGCAGATACCGCAATGCTACGACCTGTAATAGACCATACATTTTGCATTACGACTTATACTCCTGATTTTGTTGTTTTGGTTTGTATTTAAAGACACTTCGAATCCACACGTAGAATACCGGGATAAAGAAGATACCTAACAAGGTCGAGCTGATCACGCCGCCGAGTACACCATAACCGACTGAATGCTGGCTACCTGCACCTGCACCTGAAGCCAGAGCAAGCGGTAATACACCAAAACCAAAGGCCAACGTGGTCATGATAATTGGACGTAAACGCATTTTTGCCGCATGCAAGGTTGCTTCAAATAACTCTTCACCTTGTTCCTGCAATTCTTTCGCAAACTCGACAATCAAGATCGCATTTTTCGCAGAAAGACCAATCACGGCAATAATCGCCACCTGGAAGTAAATGTTATTCGACAGGTTCGGATTTTGCAGTAATACCATTCCACCAAAGGTGAGTAATAATGCACCGACAATACCCAATGGGACCACCAGTAGAACCGAGAATGGAATCGACCAGCTTTCATATAGGGCTGCCAGACACAGGAAGACGATCAGCAGTGACAAGGCATACAGGAACGGCGCCTGTGCACCAGATTCACGCTCTTCTAAAGACAGACCTGTCCATTCGAAGTCGAAACCTTGCAAGCCCATTTCTGGTAACTTCGCTACAATTTCTTCCATGGCCACCATTGCATCACCCGAGCTGATACCCGGAGCAGGTGTACCCTGAATGTTCATGGACGATACGCCGTTATAACGCTCAAGACGTGGAGAACCGTAGGTCCATTCGCCTGTGGCAAACGCCGAGAATGGCACCATTTCACCGCGATTATTACGCACATACCATTGGTCCAGATCTTCCGGCATCATACGCGAGCCAGCTTCACCCTGAACATAGACTTTCTTGACACGACCGCGATCAATGAAGTCATTGATATACGAACCGCCCCAAGCAATACCCATGGTACTGTTAATTTCAGCAACACTCACGCCCAATGCACCGGCTTGTGCATGATCGACAATGACACGGTACTGTGGATTATCTTCCTGACCATTCGGACGTACACCAGCCAGACGCGAGTCTTGTGCTGCTAGACCGAGAATCGTATTACGTGCTGCCAGGAGCTGGTCATGACTTTGACCACTTGCAGCTTTGAGCTGTAAGTTAAAGCCAGCCGACACACCCAGTTCAGGCATTGCAGGTAATTGCAGTGGCATGATGTAAGACGCATCTTTGACAATCATGTTCAGCGCCATACCACGTTGAATAATGGCACCGACTTGAGCTTCCGGACTGTTACGCTCTGACCAGTCTTTCAGTTTAATAAATGCCAGACCTGCGTTTTGTCCCACACCCGTGAAGGAGAAACCTGCCACACTAAACACGGACTCGACATGCTCTTTCTCGTTTTCCAAGAAATAGTTGGTCATGGTGCTGACCACTTTGTCGGTACGTTCCAAGGTTGCATTTGGCGGTAACTGAACCAGCGTCATGACCACGCCCTGGTCTTCATCCGGTAAGAACGAAGAAGGCAGTTTCTGGAATAACAGCACAATAATACCCAGTACCACGGCATACACCACGCCTGAGAAAATCTTGCTATGAGTCATACGGTTGACGCCGCCCTGATATTTCACAGAAACCTTGTCAAAACTGCTATTAAACCAGCGGAAGAAACGCGCAAATATACCATTACTTTGCGGCTTGTTCGGATCATGCTGTTTCAGCAGGGTCGCACATAGGGCAGGGGTAAAGGTTAATGCCACTATCAGCGACAAGACCATTGCTGTGACCAGCGTAATCGAGAACTGACGATAAATAACCCCGGTGGTTCCACCGAAGAAAGCCATTGGAACGAATACTGCCGATAGCACCGAGGTAATACCAATCAGTGCACCAGAAATCTGTTTCATCGACTTTTCAGTTGCAGAAACCGGATCCAGATGCTCTTCCACCATGACCCGTTCGACGTTCTCGACCACAACAATCGCGTCATCGACCAGAAGACCAATCGCCAGTACCATGGCAAACATGGTTAGGGTATTAATCGAGAAGCCGAAGACATTAATCACGGCAAAGGTACCCAATACCACGACTGGAACTGCCATGGTTGGAATAATGGTAGCACGCCAGTTCTGCAGGAACAGGAACATGACCAGGAACACCAGAATAATTGCTTCGATTAGCGTTTTAACTACACTCTTGATTGACAGTTCAATAAATGGCGTGGTGTCAAAAGCCAGTTGGTCGACCATGCCTTGCGGATAGTTCGGACGTAACTGCTCTAAGCGTTCTTCTACTGCTTGGGCTGTATCAAGCGCATTAGCACCAGTGGCAAGTTTAATTGCCACACCACCAGCTGGTTTACCGTTAAACTTCGAATCAAACTGATAATTATCTGCACCAAGTTCAACCCGTGCAACATCACCCAGACGGACTTGCGCGCCCGAAGTGGTGTTTTTCAGGAAGATATTGCTGAACTGTTCTGGAGTTTGCAGCAGGCTTTGTGCAGTGACAGTCGCATTCAGGACTTGTCCTTCAACAGCGGGTGCACCACCGAGTTGACCCACAGCGACCTGAGCATTCTGGGTACGGATGGCAGTCGCAATATCACTTGGCGTGACTTGCAGGCTCGCCATTTTGGCTGGATCAAGCCAGATTCGCATAGCATAAGAACCACCAAAGACCTGAACTTCACCCACCCCAGCCACACGGCTTAAAGGTTCAGAAATGTTCGAATTTACATAGTCTTTGATATCATCGGCGGTCATGCTGCCATCAGGTGAATAGAAAGCCAATACCTGCAGGAAGCTGGCGCCTGATTTGGTAACACGCACACCCTGACGCTGTACATCTTCAGGCAGCAGGGCAGTCGCAGACTGTAATTTGTTCTGGACCTGAACCTGTGCGATATCAGGATCGACACCTTGTTCAAAGTTCAAGGAAATAGACGAAGAACCGTTACCCGCACTGTTAGATGAGATATAACGCAGTCCATCCAGACCATTCATTTGCTGCTCGATGATCTGGGTTACAGTATTTTCGACCGTTTCAGCAGATGCACCTGGATAAGTCGCAGAAATCGTGACTGTAGGCGGTGCAATGGTTGGATACTGGGCAATCGGCATTTTGGTCAGGGTCAAAATACCCGCCAGCATAATCACCAATGCAATCACCCAGGCAAAGATAGGACGATGAATAAAGAATTGAGCCATAAACCTTACTCCTTATGCTTTAGCAGCAGGTTTTTGTTCAGATTGTTCTTTTGCATCATCCGCTTTTTGCGCTGCACCTGGTTGTTGGGCAGCAGGTTGTGCAGCACCCTGTGGTGCAGCAGCTTGAGGCTGGTAAGGTTTAGCCACGACCTGTTGTTCCGGTTTTACTTTCGCAATACCATCTACAATCACTTTATCGCCTGGATTCAGACCTTCAGTCACAATCCAGTTGCTGCCTTGAGAACCAACGGTAGTCACTGGACGTGGCGTCACTTTATTGTCAGCACCGACCAGCATCGCCATTGCCTGACCTGTTGGGGTACGAGTCAAAGCTGCTTGCGGAATCAGGAAAGCATTCGGTACTTCACCCTGTACGATTTGCGCAGTGGCAAACATACCTGGAAGAAGCAGATGATTTTTGTTCGGGAATACCGCACGTAAAGTCACGGTACCTGTTTCCGGGTTCACGCTAGCATCAGAGAATGCAAGACGGCCTTCAACCGGGTAGATACTGCCATCTTCAAGCTTTAACTTGACTTTGGTATTGTTAGAGCTGTTCAAGCTGCCTTGATTAAGCTGTTGACGTAAACGTAAAAGCTCGGCACTTGACTGGTTGATATCTACATAGATGGGATCTAGACGCTGAATCGTTACCAATGGCTCTGGCTGATTCGCTGTTACCAAAGCACCCGCCGTCACAGACGAACGGTTGGTCTGGCCTGAAATCGGCGCGCGTACAGTCGAATAGCCCAAGTTGATTTCTGCATTACGCAAAGTTGCGCGATTGGCATTCAAATCAGCTTCAGCCAGTTTGACCTGTGCCGCGATGTCATCATATTCCTGTTTGGAAATGGCATTGGTACCGACCAGTTGACGGTAACGGCCTTCCTTCACACGCAATACGCCCAGATTGGCTTCAGCACGGGCAATCGCTGCACGGGCATTGTCTACTGTAGTGCGGTTGGTGCTTGAATCGATTTCATATAAGGCCTGACCTTCACGCACATAGCTGCCTTCCGTGAACAAGCGTTTAAGCACCACGCCACTGGCTTGTGGACGTACGTCTGAAATTTCAAATGCTGTTGTACGACCTGAGAGCTCTACAGACTGCTCTACACTTTGCGGTTGTGCAACAAGAACACCGACTTCAGTCGGTGGCATTTGTTGTTGAGCACCAGCTTGCTGGCCCTCTTTAGGATCTTTGCTACAACCAACAAGTGCAAGACTTGTTGCCATTGCGCAAGCAGTCAGGGCAGGTGCCCAAAGCTTTGCAGACATCATTATTCCACCTCTAATTAGATTTATATCTAAATTTTCTTATTTGTGAGCCGCGCAATATCTGATCCAGACCATATACCACAACGAAATCCAAATAAAACTGATACTCCAGCCGGATATGACATCTGAAGGAAAATGTACACCCAGATAAACTCTTGAGATCCCCATCATCAACATCCATACCACTGCACCAATCACAGTGAGGGTATAACGGGAATGTTGCCGATGGATGTAAATTGCCAGACACGCCAGACAGGCCGCATATAGACTATGGGCACTTGGAAAGGAACTTCCAAAGCTTTCAACCAGATGCAAGGATTCTGGTGGTCGGGGTCGGGCAATTGCAAATTTCAACAGCCAAGCTAGGAGAATTCCTCCGATAATTCCGATACATATAAAAATTGCGTTTGTATACTTTTTATACCACAGCAATGCAATACACCATAGCGTGGATAAAAATAATACAAATGGCATGCCACCTATTAAGGATAAGGACTGAGTAATTTGATTCCAAAACTCGGTGCGATACAGACTCATCCATTCCACAGCTTGCAAGTCGAGCTCGTTTAAAGCGGGAATATTCAGGATGAACACACTGAAAATTAAAAATAAAATACCGACAAAAAGTAACAAGTAATGCATGCCAAAAATCCTTGTTCTTTTAACCGTTCGCAGATCGGTCAATTGTCTGACCAAAGTGTACTTGTCAGTACACTTTTTTTCAAGTGTGCGTATTTTATGCGAATTCCATTTTTTTCGTAAGGAATTTGTTGCTAAATATAGTGTAATTATCTCAGTTTTGAGTTTTTGTCGATGTATGATTTTCGTCAATTTCAATGCTTTGCTTGGGTGGCCAGAAGAAATCACTAGGTCGGGTCAGGAAGTGCGTCATGACCAGTTTTGCCAAAGGTTTCCACTGTTCAAAACGCACCCGGCGTGCGCGTAAGGCTACAATAATCGTCAGAGTGAAACTGACAAACAAGTTGGTCAGGCCAATGAGTAACACACCCAGAAAAGACACTACGATCAAGCCGATATCGGGACCATTGATCGTAATTAGACCCTGAATAAAGTTGGCAGAGGCAAAGGCGATATGGCGAATATCCAGTGGCAGACCGAGAATAAAACCAAGGGTACCCATACTGCCGAGCATGATCCCGAAAATAAAATTACCCGCCAGTGCACCCAGATTGCGTTCGATATAATCAGCAAAACGGTAAAGACGTTCTTGCCCCATCAGCTGAGATAACCGCACATGGGCTTTCAGGCGCGGACCAACTTTGCGGTAAACGGCCATATTGTCAAAATAACCGGCCAATAATCCGGACAGGAACAGACATACCCCGGCAATCGCTGCATGCGGAATTGCCAACGAAGTAAACGGATTCAGGTCATGCAGGGTTTTGGCAGCCTTGGCATGATTCATTAAAGGTTCATGCAGCGCAAAATCCCACAGCAGGGTAATCAATGCTGCTACGGGAATTGCAATAGAAATATTGCCCAAAATGGCGACAAACTGGGTGCGGATGATATTTACAATCAGCGCAGCCAGCTCGGCAATTTGAGCCATTTTCGAGCCTTTACGCTGCTGTACGGTAGCAGCCAGTGCAGCGGCAGTCATCGCCGGTTGTTTGGTTGCCACGGTAAAATGCAGCACATGAATCAGCATAAAACCTAGTGAATAGTTCATGCTATAGCTAAAGGCCTGCATCAAAGGGGCCATGGTGAGGCGTGTCATCAGAACTTTTAAGGTGGCCATCGTTGCGATGATGGCACCAGCCCCTGCAGCCGATTTATACATGGCCAGAAAGCCTTGCTTGTCGGTACTCACATAATGTTCACCAGTCTTGCTGGCATTTTCAGTTACCTGTAAAGCTAAAAGTTCACTATTGGTAGCCAGCAGGGCCCGCACACTGCGTTCACTATAAATTGCTTCAGTAATGTCCGCCATAAACAGGCCAATGGATTGATAACGCAGATCATCGTCATCCATCACCATATTCAGCAGAATCTCGACCCGTTCCAGACATTGTTCCAGCAGTGCCAGCATATAGGTCAGGCTAACACTGACGCCAGTCCGCTTGGTAGAACGGCGAATCTTAGCCACGACATCATGACATTGCTCCAGCATCACCAGCGCTTGTGACGCATCGGGGGGCGTGATCGAATCGACTAGAGTGACCGTGTTGTAACGTTTTTTATATTCTTGAATAAACTCGTTAATCTCACGATTCTGTACCAGAAAGGGAGATTCATATTCCATCAGTTCAGGCTGGGCATTAATAAATTCAGGGTGCAGACCAATACCACTGATCCGGTAAGACAAAATGGTCAGTGCCTTAATCAGTTGGTCTTTAATTCGGGTTTTTTCAGGCTGATTGGAATGTCCCTGATTCAGGACTGAAAATAAACGTTGCCAGTCATCTTCATCAAAATAATCCAGCCAGTATTTATCGGTACGCTGATAAAAAACCTTGCGGAATAATTCCTGGAGTTGCTGATGGTCGGGAATCAGCGGTAAGACATGTGCGCCAAGGCGCTGATTCAGCTGGTTCCAGAACCCATCCAGAGACAAAATACCGGTATCGGAAAACAGACCGGTCTGTTTATAGCGGTTAATGATCCGCAGGGTAAAGGTTTGAAGCGTGGCAACCGCATTCGGGGTGAGTAATAAAGCCCGGATAAATGCATTGAATTTCGCTTCGATCTCTTCGGTATTTCTGCTGTCTTCAGGTCTGATTCTTTCAACCAGTTCAATCAGAAGATTTTCATCCAGCACCGCCCGAGGTTGTTCAAGCTGGTGTTGCATGTTTTGAAAAAGATCTAGAAAATTAATATGCATAGGCGAGTTTAAAAGTTACTGAATTCGGTGTAGGGCCAGTTTGGCCAGATTAATCAGGGCCTGACGATATTCGGAGTCAGGTAATGCCTGTAAGGCATCAATTGCAATTTCAGTTTCTTCTGTAGCACGTTGACGGCAATAATCCAGCGCACCAGATTCATTGACAATTTGAATGACCTGTTCCAGATGTTCCGTACCGCCAGTCGCAATACTGCGACGGATGATTTCATGTTGCTCACCGGTGGTGTTTTTCAGTGCCGCAATCAATGGCAGGGTCGGTTTACCTTCCATGAGATCATCACCAATATTTTTGCCGAGCGTGTCCGCATCGGAGGTGTAATCTAAAATGTCATCAATAATCTGGAAAGCATTGCCGAAATGTCCGGCAAAGGTTTTTAAAGGCTGACGGAATTCATCTTTATCCGACAAAATGGCAGCACCTTCGGTGGCCAGTTCAAACAGGCGCGAAGTTTTGCCATGAATAATATTCAAATAAGTCGCTTCAGTGGTTTCCGGTTGATGCTGGGATTGTAGTTGCAGCACTTCACCTTCAGCAATTTCACAGGTACCGGTCGAAAAATCTTTGAGCAACACCATGTTGTTCAGATCGACCAGCAAATCAAAAGCACGTGAAATCAGAAAGTCACCGACTAAAACCGCAGTCTGGTTATTCCAGGTCGCATTGGCCGTCGGGCGGCCACGGCGCAGGGCAGACTCATCCACCACATCATCATGCACCAGTGTTGCGGTATGCAGCATCTCAATGATTGCAGCCAGTTTGCGGTGCGGTTCTAAATTTTCAGCACCACACGCCTTGGCGGCCAAAAGGCACATAATCGGGCGCATACGTTTGCCACCCGCTTCTACCACATGTTTGCTGACAGCCATCACTAATGCAACTTTTGAGGTAATTCCTTCATTAATGAATGTGTCCATCGCAGCAAAGTCGTTAGCAACAGGCGCGAGAATGTCTTGCTTAAAGTCGATGGTCATGTGAAAGAAAACCTCTAGTCTGGTAAATCGCTGGGCGTAGTTTAACAATTTATAACATGAGTGAAACCTAAGAAATGCATAAACTCCACTAAAAATCAGCTTTTTATAGATCTTATGTAGATTCGATCCATATTTTGAGCCATAAAAAATCAGGAAAGGTCAGGGGCGTGGCCCTATTCGTCAGGCTGAGTATATTAATCAAACTGGCCGGATTTCTGCTGTATTATTTTGTTGCTGAATATATCTTGAGTATTTGATTTGATAGAAATTATTTAATAGTTAAATAATTAGCGCATCCTGCTCATTATTATTTCAGTAAAATGGCTTGTTGTTTTTTTGAATATCCCTTAAAATCCTCGCCCTTAGATATCCCCCCAGTGGCGTACGTCTTAAGTTCGATATATTCCTTTATCGGCACGACGGCACGGGCTTGTTTGGAGTACATTATGTACGCAGTAATCCAAAGCGGTGGTAAACAGCACCGTGTAGTTGAGGGTGAAACCCTTAAAGTAGAATTATTGAAAGCTGAAACTGGCGCGACTATTACGTTTGATGACGTATTGATGCTTGTTAACGGTGAAAGCATTCAAATCGGTGCTCCAGTTGTTGCTGGTGCTACTGTAACTGCTGAAGTAGTTAGCCATGGTCGTCACGACAAAATCCGCATCATCAAAATGCGTCGTCGTAAACACTACCGTAAACAACAAGGTCACCGTCAATGGTTCACTGAGTTGAAAATTACAGCTATTTCAGGCTAATTACGAGGAGTAAATAGACATGGCAACTAAAAAAGCCGGTGGTTCGACTAAGAACGGTCGTGATTCGAATCCTAAGATGTTAGGTGTTAAAGTTTACGGTGGTCAAACTGTAACTGCAGGTAACATCATCGTTCGTCAACGTGGTACTGAATTCCACGCTGGTCAAAACGTTGGTATGGGTCGTGACCATACATTATTTGCTACTGCTGATGGCGTAGTAAAATTCGAAGTGAAAGGTCAATTCGGCCGTCGCTACGTATCTGTTGACGCGTAATTCGCTGAGATAGAAAAAAGCCCACAGTTATTGTGGGTTTTTTTATGCCTGAAAATTAATGCTTAGATTAAGCGACATTCCATAATGTAAAAATTGTCCTGAAATCTTCATGATGATGAACAAAAAAACCGGTTTCGAATTAATAACAATACAAAAGTTCTTATTTTCTATCATTTTAGCTTTTAATTTTCGTTTAAGATGAACTATCAAATAAATTGCGATCACGCAAAATATAAAGGTGAAATTATGAATATGCTTCGTAAAACCGTCTGTGCTATGGCTCTGGGTGCAGTGACTTTAGCACCGGTGATGAGTACAACCGTGTTTGCTGCACCTGTGGCAGCTTCGGAGCAACAGGCAACAGCCAGTCTGGTCAAGCAGCTCAATCATGTGCGTAGCATGACGGCAAATTTCGAACAAAGCACTAAGGTCACCAATCCGAGAGCGACCCAGAAAAAAGGTTTGACTGCACAACATATGAATCAAACCTTTAAAGGGGTGATGAAAGTCGCGCGTCCGGGTAAATTCTATTGGGAAACGACCGCACCGTCGAAGCAAGTCATTGCAACCACGGGTAAAACCGTATGGATTTATGATCCGGACTTGCAGCAAGCCGTTCGTCAAAGCTTAGATGAGCAGGTTGCCAATACGCCGGCGTTATTGCTGTCAGGAAACACCAGCCAGATTATGCAGTCTTACCGGGTGACTCAGCCAAATAAAGGCAAAACCTATTACACGCTGTATCCTAAAAATACCGATGGTGTGTTTGAAAGCCTGACCATTAGCTTTGGCGCGAACAAAGCACCAAGCTTGATGATCTTGCAGGATTCATTGGGACAAACCACCAATATCAAATTCAGTAATGTAAAAGTAAATAGCAGTATTCCAGCCTCTACCTTTAACTTTACTCCACCAAAAGGTACGGACATTATTGATCAATAAGCATCAATATGAACCAAATAAAAAAGCAACCTTTCGAGGTTGCTTTTTTATTGCCGATCATCAGGATTATTTTGGACAGGCTACAAGGTTCAGCTATATCTAAACAGGAGAGCATCTTAGAATAAATAAAAGTCGAGTCAATGAAATTGTAAAATTTTGGGAGCTCAGGATGAAAATTAATCTATTGAAAACTGCTGAAATTTACGCTGTCTTGTTACTCACTGTGGGTATGATGGGTTGTCAGCCTCACTCCAGCTCAGTGGCAACGCTCGCGCAAACAGATCGGGTTGTGCAAATTGAAGCCAAAACCGTTCCAATTAAAGGGGCAGCCAAAGTGGTGTGTGAAATAGAAGGTTGTGTACGCTTTGATCTACAGACGGTGGACAGCAATATTGACTGGATTAATCAATATTTTATTGAGCGTATTCAGCATACTGAACCTGTTGCATTCACCAAATTCACCCAGAAAAATCCTAAAAAAGCTGATGAGCCGCATTATCTGGATCAGCGCTTTATCAAGGTGGAATTTGTCGATCAGCGTGCTTATCTGGCGACTTTTGCCTTAAAAAGTTCCAATCTGGCAAGGAATAAAAATGCTTCTCTGAAACATGTGGAATATATCAATTTTGATCTAAAACAGAAAAAACGTTTGGCCCTCTCTCAACTATTATTAAATGGCGGTGAGCAGAAACTGCTGAATGCAATGTATCAGGCTAATACTCAATGGCTGAATACGCAAGGGATTCAACAACAGCAGTTAAAATTGAGTGATAACTATTATTTTGATACAACAGGTCTGGTGATGGTGTATCCGGCAGGCGAACTAGCTCCGGCAGCAGCAGGAATGCCTGAATTAAAAGTGTCCTATGCGGATTTAAATGAAGTGATTCAGCCTGAATATTTAGCCATTTTGCAGTAAGAAGCTTCCTAAATATTGTGCTAATAGGACGCAGCCAGGGTCATGGTCACTGTATTTTTTGACGTTAAGAGCTTACACTATAGCCAGTTTTTTTTCTTCTGCAAAGATTGATTATGATCGACCTGAAATTACTCAGAAATAATATTGAGGCTGTAAATGTAGCCTTGGCAAAACGTGGTGTTCAACTCAATGTTGAAGAGTGGGCATCCCTAGAAGCACGCCGTAAAGAGATTCAGTCCAAGACAGAAACCCTGCAAGCTGAACGTAATGCCGGTGCCAAACAAGTCGGTCAAATTAAAAAAGCAGGTGGCGACGCATCTGAAATCATGACACGCATGTCTGCGATTGGTGATGAAATCAAAGCGGCTGAAGCAGCACTGGCTGAACTGCAAGCTGAGCTTGAAGAAAAATTACTGTCTATTCCAAACTTGCCCGATGAAGCTGTGCCTGAAGGTAAAGACGAAAGTGATAACGTGGAAATCCTGAAATGGGGTACACCGCGTGAATTTGATTTCGAAATCAAAGATCATACGGATCTAGGCGAAATGATGGGCGGTCTGGAATTTGAAACCGCGACCAAATTAACCGGTTCACGTTTTAGTGTACTAAAAGGTTCATTAGCACGTTTACAACGTGCCATTACCCAGTTCATGCTAAATACGCATACTGATCAAAATGGTTATACCGAAGCCTATGTGCCTTATCTGGTCAATGCAGATTCATTGCGTGGGACTGGTCAGCTGCCTAAATTTGAAGAAGATCTGTTTAGGCTGCAGGGCGAAAAAGAGTTTTATCTGATTCCAACTGCTGAAGTGCCAGTGACGAATTTCGTACGTGATGAAATTATTGATGCAGACCGTCTGCCATTGAAATATGCAGCGCATACACCATGTTTCCGTAGTGAAGCAGGTTCTTATGGTCGTGATACCCGCGGTTTGATCCGTCAGCACCAATTCGACAAAGTCGAAATGGTTCAGATTGTAAAACCTGAAACTTCGATGCAAGTGCTTGAAGAATTGACTGGCCATGCTGAAGGCATTTTGCAAGCACTCGGACTTCCATATCGTAAAATTTTACTTTGTGGTGGTGACATGGGCTTTGGTGCGACCAAGACTTATGACTTGGAAGTCTGGGTACCAAGCCAAAATACCTACCGTGAAATTTCTTCATGCTCAAACATGGGGGATTTCCAGGCGCGTCGTATGAAAGCGCGTTACCGTGCTGATCAGAAGAAAACTGAATTTGTGCATACCTTGAATGGTTCAGGTCTGGCCGTGGGTCGTACTTTACTTGCAGTGATGGAAAACTATCAACGTGCCGATGGCTCGATTGAGATTCCTGAAGTATTACGTCCATATATGGGTGGTGTGACTTATATCGACTAATTGTCGATCTCAGCATCCCTAAATGTGCATGAAAATTGCATAGACAGTCAGATTTATAATTTTGAGGTAGTTCGTGGATATTTTTCCAATCTCGTTAAAGTTGCAACAGCAACCTTGTCTGATTGTCGGTGGTGGACATATTGCATACCGTAAAGCACTTTTACTTCAAAAAGCAGGTGCGATCATTCATGTGATTGCGCCTGAAATTGAAGAGAGTCTGTTGAGAATTGTGCAAAATAGCCAAGGACAATATGTGCAGGCGGCTTTTCATCCTGAAGTTGCGTTACGTCCATATCGACTGGTTATTGCAGCGACTGACGATGCAGAGACCAATCGTCAGGTCTTTGAACTGTGTGAAGCGGAAAATGTCCTGGTCAATAGCGTTGATGATCCGCCGCATTGCCGGTTTATGGTGCCTGCGATTATTGACCGTTCGCCCTTGGTCATTTCGGTGGCATCGAATGGCACGTCGCCCGTATTGTCGCGGCAGATCCGAACTCAGCTTGAAACGACTATTCCACATGGTATGGGCAAGTTGGCCGAGTTTTCAGGAAAATGGCGCAGTGCGGTTAAGGCTAAAATTGTCAATCCAGATGAACGCCGTATTTTCTGGGAAGATTTATATGCCAGTCCGCTAAAAGAACAGGTGTTCAACGACAATATCGCTGAAGCAGATCGCCTGATCGAGCAAGCATTACAAGAGTGGCAAAAGCCAAAAGGTGAAGTCTACTTGGTCGGTGCGGGTCCGGGTGATCCAGAATTGTTGACCTTAAAAGCCTTGCGTTTGATGCAGCAAGCCGATGTGGTGATTTACGACCGACTGGTTTCAGCGCCAATTATGGATCTATGTCGTCGTGATGCGGAAAAGATCTATGTGGGTAAGGCGCGTTCCAATCATGCGGTTCCGCAAGATGGGATTAATGCTTTATTGGTCAAATATGCCAGTGAAGGAAAGCGGGTTTGCCGTCTGAAAGGTGGTGATCCATTTATATTCGGGCGTGGCGGTGAAGAGATTGAAGAACTATTTGCTGCTGGGATTACTTTTCAGGTGGTTCCAGGTATTACTGCAGCTTCAGGATGTTCAGCCTATGCCGGCATTCCATTAACCCATCGTGATTATGCGCAAAGTGTGCGTTTCCTGACTGGTCACTTAAAAGAAGGTTCGCCAGAATTGCCTTGGAGTGAGTTGGTCTATGAAAACCAGACCTTAGTGCTGTATATGGGGCTGGTGGGACTGGAGAAAATCTGTGCAGAATTAATCGCTCATGGTCAACGAGCCGACATGCCAGTGGCCTTGGTTTCTAAAGGTACGACGCCTGAACAGAAAGTTGTAGTAGGAACGCTTGCTGATATTGCATCCAAAGTGTCCGAACATCAGATTCAAGCCCCGACTTTGACCATTATTGGTGAAGTTGTACGCTTACGTGAACAATTGCAATGGCATGAGCGAGAATAAGCAAAGCACTGCTTTGCCCGAGCGCAAGACGAAGGCTGTGCCTGAAGTAAGAGGATAAGCAAAGCACTGCTTTGCCCGAGCGCAAGACGAATGTCGTGTCTGAATTAAATATATTAAGTGAGTAAGCTGTGATCCACGTTGTTTTATATGAGCCTGAAATTCCTGCAAATACAGGCAATATCATTCGTCTGTGTGCCAATACCGGAGCACAGTTGCATCTGGTCAAGCCGCTGGGTTTTGAACTGGATGACAAAAAACTGAAACGTGCCGGTCTGGATTATCACGAATATGCCAATATGCAGATTTGGGAAAATATCGAAGACTGTCTGGCTGATCTGGCAAGTAAAGGCATTGGTCTGGATGCAATCTATCCATTGACCACCAAAGGTTCTGAAACACCGCATACTTCGGATTTAAACCGTCCTGTGGCCTTGTTAATGGGGCCGGAAACTCGTGGTCTGCCTGAACATGTTCGTCTAATGTTTCCGCAAAAGCACTGGATTCGTTTACCGATGGCAGAGAACTCCCGAAGTTTGAACCTATCGAATGCCACAGCAGTGATTGTGTATGAAGCTTGGCGTCAGCAGGGTTTTAAAACGCTTTAAGCTGATATTTGTAGTAATTCTAAAAGCTGCCTTTGGGTGGCTTTTTTATTTTGTGTAATAAATAGATAAACTGCTTTTCACTTCATTGTATGCTTGAATTTATAACTTCATCAAATATAACAAAAGGTGCAGCCTTGAAGCCTCTATTAAAACTTATCATCGCATGTTGCCTTGGATCTATTGCGGCTTCCGTGAGTGCGGAAGAGGGCAGTGCCGCCACATCGGCAACAAAGGAAGTTCAACCCATTACTCAAGCGGAAATACAGCAGGGTTTGCTCAACATGCAGAAACGCTTAGATACGCGTATTGAAAAATGGGGGCAGAGCCTGAATTCAGATGATTTTCAATGGACTTGGCGGGGGCGTAAATTAAAGCCTGCCAAGCGTGAGGAAGTCTGTGATATTTTTCAAGATGTCGTGGATGAAATGTATCAACTGGCCGTCAAGAATAAAGCCCGTTTAGGTCCGGAAGAGCAAAAGTTATTGTCTAATCGCAGTCTGTTTATTGAGAAACTGGGTTATGAAAATAATCGGGTCAATACCCAGATGGGTTTTGATTGCTATCTGCATTAGTAAAATCAAAACATGACAGACATAAAAAAGGCGCATGAAGCGCCTTTTTTATTTGAAGCAAAACGATATTATTTATCGTCAAATTCATTGTGCTGAGGAGCAGGGTGCTTGAAGCCTTTGGTTTTATAACCTAAGTACAAGATACCGCCAAATGCCCAGATCAGACCGTATTTAAGCGAAGCTTCATCGACTTCTAACCACAATGCAAAGACTGAAATGAAGCCAAGTAAAGGAACCACGACAAAGTTCATGATCTCTTTGGCACTCTTGGTACGACCATCACGTAATGCATAACGTGAAATCACCGATAAGTTGACGAAACTGAATGCCGTTAAGGCACCAAAGCTGATCAATGACACCACAAAATCAAGATCCATAAAGCCAGCGGTTAAAGCCACTGCACCAGCGATCAGGATGTTGTATGAAGGTGTGTAGTTTTTCGGACTAATATGACCGAAGATCTTCTTGTTGATTACGCCATCACGACCCATCACGTACATCAGACGAGATACACCCGCATGTGCTGAAATACCAGAAGCCATGACTGTCACAATTGCGAAGTAAAGTACGACTGTTTTAAACGCCACGCCACCGACAGCTTGTAAAATATCCGGCTGTGTTGCAGCGATATCTTCAAAGTAAGTTTTTGGATCATTCGGGAAGAAGATCTGCATGAAGTAAGTACTGATGATGAAGATGATACCTGCCAATAATGCAGTCAAGAAAATCGCTTTAGGTAAGGTTTTCTCAGTATCTTTGGTTTCTTCAGCCAGAGAACTCAAAGAGTCAAAACCTGTGAATGAGAAGCACAGTAAGGTTGCACCGGTAATCAGGGCAGCAACAGAAGTAAACTCATTCCAGAATGGCTCTAAACTCCACAGTTGATACTTTGCATCGACCAGTGTGCCATCTGCATTTACGCCACCTTCCAAAAGTTGGTAAACCATCCAGGTGAAGTATGCAATGACGCCCAATTGTACGAATACAATCATACTGTTGAAGTTGGCAACAAATCTCGCACCGCGAAGGTTAATCGCAGTCATAAAGGCGGTTAAACCAATGACCCAAACCCAATGGTTCATGTCTGGGAAAAGTGCTTCCAGATAAATCACCGCCAGGATGATATTGACCATTGGCGATAACAGGTAATCCAGCAAGGATGACCAACCCACCATGAAACCTACGTTCGGGTGGATGGATTTTTGCGCATAGGTATAGGCCGAACCCGAAGAAGGGTAGCGACGAATCATATGACCATAGCTCAAGGAGGTTAACAAAATTGCAATCAGTGCAAAAATGTAAGAGGTAGGAACGTGGAAGTTACTTTCTTCAGATACCAGACCAAATGTATCGAACAAGGTCATGGGTTGAATATAAGCTAAACCAATAATAATGATGTGCCAGAGTCCCAGCGTTTTTTGCAGTTTAGCTGCCGATTGAGTCCCAGAGATATTAGTCAACGGCGTTATCCTCTTAATCGTTGATCAAGGATCAGTCATATTTATAAGGATCGTTTGAGACGAACGATCCCCCCTACAGTTTTCTATAAAAGTCCGCCAATCTACTTGAAAAGAACGGCTTTTGCTAGCTATTTTTTTGACTTTTGTCCTGCATAAAATGTGCCATTCAAAAATAGAAATCGAATTTTTTCTTATGCAAGATAAAAGCCTGATGCTTAAAAAAACATCAGGCTAGAATTTCGGCTATATTGGCTTATTTTTCAGTAATTACCAAGCCTTTTTTAAGATAGATTTTAAATCTTCCAGGGTGGCTTCTTTCGGGTTATAAATGATGGAACCATCATTCAGGGCTTTCTCTGCCACTTCATCGAGCTGGGCTTCAGAAATCTTACCGGTTTCACGTAATGTGCGCGGTAATTTGGTGAGACTGTAAATCCGGTCACGCATGGTTAGAATCGTTGCAATAGTTTTGTCAGCACGTAGATGCGCTGGCGTTTGTGCATAAATATCGGCACCCGCCAAAGGCAGGAGCAGATCTGCAATTTTATCGCCATTGACCTCTTTGTTATATTCCAGCACATAAGGTAGGAATAAGTTCATGCATAAACCATGCGGCAGGTGTACCACTGCACCCAATGAGTGCCCCAATGAATGTACAATGCCGACCATCGAGTTGGAAAATGCAATTCCTGCCATGGTCGATGCTTGAGCCAGTTCCAGACGGCCTTGTGCATCGGAAGGATTGTCCAGTACATTAAATAGATGGGTACTGATCTTCTTGACTGCTGCAGTCGCATAAGCATCCGAAATTGGATTGGCTGCCATGCAGGTATAAGCTTCAACCGCATGGGTCATCGCATCCATTGCGGTCATGGCGGTTAAATGCGGCGGCAAGGTCTGGGTCATGCGTGGATCCAGAATTGCAGCATGCGGCATCAGATAATAAGAGGCGAACGGCATTTTGACGTTCTTTTCAGTGTCCGACACGACAGCGACCATGGTCACTTCTGAACCTGTACCAGACGTGGTTGGAATCACAAAAAACGGTTTCAGCGGTTTAGGCAGGTTGTGAGCACCTGAATATTTCAGCAGGTCATCACCGCCTTCAGAGACTAGAATATTGGTTGCCTTAGAGGTATCAATGACTGAACCACCGCCCACAGCAATGATCGCATCACAATGATTTTCGCGATACAGTTTTGCTGCACTGCGTACTGTACCCAAGCTAGAGTCGGGTGGGACGTCATCAAAAATCGCTACAATTGCAGCATCCGCCATTTCAAATGCGGCTTCAATTGGCGCTAGCAGATTGTTGGCGCGTACACCTTTGTCGGTAATGATCAGCGGACGTTTTGCCCCTAAAGTCGCAAGTTCAAACGGAATATGTTCTAACGCGGCATGACCGGCAATTACTTTGACCGGACAGAAAAATTCATAATAAGGTTTAGCCATGTTATACACTCCGTTTCAAATAGGATTGAGCGATTTTCAGATAAATGCTGCTCGCTTCGCTTAGTTTTTCTTTTAGGCTTAGATTGCTTGGATATTCTTTAACTGCCAGTTGTGCCACCATTTTTGGCAAAATCAGTGCTTCCATTTTATTCAGGCAGCGTACCAGACGAATGGCATTGGAAATATCGCCATCAGCAATCATACGGTCATGGGCAAAAGCCTGTGAAGTACTTTCCTGAAAAGAAAACACCAAAAAGGCATGGTGCAGATGTTTAAAGGTAATAATCAAATCAGGTGCTTTTTCCAGATTTTTGACCAGTTCCAGTTGTTTGTCCTCAGTGACCCGCGCCACAAAGGCCGGACCATGCGGAAAGACTTTCATGGAAAGAGTAAAATTTTCTGGAAAATGGGCTACTTCCTGTTTGATTTCTTCATCCACCTGACTTGCCATGACCAGACCTCGGCCAATCACATCCATCATGAATTTGACATAGGCAAGCTGCAAAGCGGGTTTTACGGATTTAGTCGCAATCACGTGATGATCCCTATCTCAATATTATTAGTTTAGAGTAAATACTCTAATTTATTTGGGGTTGAAATGCAAAGGCTTTATCTTTGCTCGACAGTTACTTGCTTAAAGTACCCGCTGTGACGCAAAGTTTCAATAATTTCAGTGCACAACTGGCTGAATTGGGGTGGTTGTTCGAGCAAATCACTCATGCGTACCATTTCCAGTCCTGCATAGCCACAAGGGTTAATGGTATTGAATCCGCTTAGGTCACAATCCAGATTTAGGGACAAACCATGATAGCTACGGCCTTTGCGAATTTTAAAACCAAGTGAGCCAATTTTGCGTTCAGCGACGTAAACCCCGGGGGCATCCGGTTTGGCATAGGCATTAATGCCATATTTTTTTAGCAATTCGATCATCAGGTTTTCAGCATAAGACACCAGCGTGCGCACATTCCAGCCCAGACGATTCAAGTCAAACATGAAGTAAGCCACCAATTGACCGGGACCATGCCAGGTCACCTGACCACCACGATCGGTCTGAATCACCGGAATATTGCTTGGTATTAAAATATGTTCCGGTTTGCCTGCCTGACCTTGAGTCAGTACATCCTGATGTTGCAAAATCCACAATTGATCCGGGCTATGTTCATCACGGGTTTCCGTAAATGTTTTCATTTCCAGAAAACGATCTTCATAAGGTGTGAGGTCGTGATATTGACGAATGATCAGCTCGGGCTTTTGCAGCACATCAGTCACAGGGAGTGTCCTTGGTAATTATAAAAAACTGATCATAATTATAATGACTTCGGCATGAAATAGGGGCGAGATCAGCAATATTTCATGGGTATCTTAGCGCTGCATAGGCATAAAAAACACGCCCGGAAGCGTGTCTTTTGTATTTTCGATTACAGTGCTGTTTTAATCAGCGGGCAAGCGGCCAAATCTGCATATACTGCATGAACCTGTTCCAGTTCCAAAAAGCGCAGTTGTGCGGTAATGGAATGATATTTGCCAGTACGCGATGGCGTAACACTTACGCTATCACCTTCAAAATCTGGAAAATGTTTCAGAAAAATGTCGATGACAGCGTGACGCAATTCATCGCCCGCAAGGCCAATCAGTTTAATTGGATAATCCATAGGGAAAACCCAAAGATGTTCTTGAAGTTCACGAGATGGTGTACGGTCTAACATGGTAGTCCCCTGATTTGAAACGCCTGCAATCATGCAGGCGTTTGGGTCTGTCTTGGCTACTTAAATGGAGACTGATGATCAAATTTCAAGTCTCCAGAATAAGCGTTAAATCTTAATCATTCTCAAGGAATGAACGTAAGTGTTCTGAACGCGATGGATGGCGAAGTTTACGCAGCGCTTTCGCTTCAATCTGACGAATACGTTCACGTGTTACGTCAAACTGTTTGCCCACTTCTTCCAAAGTATGGTCGGTCGGCATGTCGATACCAAAACGCATTTTCAGGACTTTGGCTTCACGTTCAGTCAGGTTTTCCAGAACTTCACGTGTTGCTTCTTTCAGGCCTTCAGACGTTGCAGCATCAATTGGTGACGTGATGTTGCTGTCTTCAATGAAATCACCCAGATGCGAATCTTCATCATCACCGATCGGTGTTTCCATCGAAATCGGTTCTTTGGCGATTTTCAGTACTTTACGTACTTTAACTTCGTCCATTTCCAGACGTTCGCCCAGTTCTTCAGGCGTCGGTTCACGCCCCATTTCCTGTAGAAGCTGACGAGATACACGGTTGATCTTGTTGATCGTTTCAATCATGTGTACCGGAATACGAATGGTACGTGCCTGATCCGCAATCGAACGTGTGATTGCCTGACGAATCCACCAAGTCGCATAAGTCGAGAATTTATAACCACGACGGTATTCAAACTTGTCTACGGCTTTCATCAGACCGATGTTACCTTCCTGAATCAGATCCAGGAATTGCAAGCCACGGTTGGTATATTTCTTCGCAATCGAAATGACCAGACGCAAGTTCGCTTCAACCATTTCTTTCTTGGCACGACGTGCTTTGGCTTCACCGACGGCCATACGTTTGGCAATGTCTTTAATGCCTTTTACATCAAGGCCAAGCTCTTTCTCGATATCGGCAATTTTTTGCTGGAAGGCCAATACGTCTGGACGTACTTTTTCCAGATAAGCTTTCTGGTCTGCAGGTGTTTTTGCGATCTGCTCATCTAACCAGGCTGGATTCGATTCTTGGCCCGGGAAGCTGGTACGGAACTGGGTGCGATCCATACGGCCACGACGTACTGCATAACGCATCACTTCACGTTCTGCACCACGAATTTGATCATGGGTACCACGAATCATTTCAGAAATGATATCAAATAGACGCGGGGTAAATTTGAACATCATGAATACAGTTGCAAGTGCCTGCAAAGCTTCTTCAGCCTGTTTGCTGTCACGACCATGTTTTTCAATAGTTGCTTTGGTATTCAGCCACGCATTTTCCAGTTCAGTAAAACGCGCTTTAGCAATTTCAGGATCTGGACCAGAATCTGCTTCTGATTCATCATCAGAATCTGCTTCTTCTTCCTCTTCATCATCGTCCAGTTTTACATCTTTGGTCGATTTTTTCGAGTCAGTCTCATCTTCAGCAAGAACCGCTTCTTCTTCTAGAACTTCAGGAATTTCTTCATCTGATTCAGGATCTAAATAACCTGATAAAAGGTCAGCAAGACGGCGTTCACCCGCTTCATAATCTTTGTATTCTTGCAGTACCACTTCTACCGCATTCGGCCAGTAAGCAATCGAGTGCAAAACATCACGAATACCTTCTTCGATGCGTTTTGCGATGCTGATTTCGCCTTCACGAGTCAGAAGTTCTACTGTACCCATCTCACGCATATACATACGTACAGGGTCAGTGGTACGACCTGGCTCGTTTTCTACCGAGGCAAGTACGGCTGCAGCTTCTTCTTCTGCAACTTCATCCGCCGCTTCTGCAGTATCTTCGAACATCGTATCATCAGATTCAGGCGCGCGATCATGTACCGGAATACCGACATCATTCAGCATCTGAATGATGTCTTCAATCTGCTCGCTTTCTGTGATGGAGTCCGGCAGATGATCGTTAACCTCAGCGAAGGTTAAATAACCTTGTTCTTTGCCTCGGCTAATCAGAGCCGCTACTTGAGAAGTAGGGGAAGTCATATCGCTCATCTTTTGCTTACTCTTCGTTGAATCTGTGGCAGTAAAAAACCGTACAATGCTGCACGATTTAAGCTCGTTAAATTTAGTGAATAGCCTACATATTTCATCAGGGAATTCAGCATGAAAGCTGTCTGATAAAATATTTAAAATGAAATTCAGTAATTTAAGATGGGGGTGAATTTGTTGTTTTCAAGTTCATCCCATGCGTGTCTGTTTATGACTCAAAAAGGAGAATCAAAAAACATAAGCACGCAGGGTGGATTATATCATGGCACACAATTGAGACAGAAAAAACCCCTAATTACAAATTAAAAATACGAAAATCCAAATAAAACTTGACTTGTTATTTTAGGCACGATAAATAGCGCTTAAATCCTTTTACATTTTTCACTCATGAGGAAGTTTTAGTGTCTTCTACAGATTTTGAACTAGATGATAACTTCGGTGAAGATGATGTTAATTTCGATGAGGCTTCTAGCAAGCTCAGTGCTAAAGAGTCGTTGGAAAAACGTCGTCTGATCGATGATCTGCTGACCCAACGTCGTTTAGAGCGCGAACTCAAAGATTTTGACTATGACTTCGACGATGACGACGATTTTGATGACGAAGATTAATGAATTCGGATTTAGCATAGCCTGAATAAATGCTATGCTAAACCTTTCGGTTTTCTAAGTTTGGATGTTAGATGAGTGCTTTAGATTTAGACCTGTTGAGTGAATATCTAGATGGTGACCAAAATGAACATGGTCTAGATTTCGCGGCAACCCATGGTTTCTTATGTGCTATTGCAGTAGGCCCAAAATTCGACAAATGGTTAGACGAACTTTTTGATAGCAATCAAAAGAAAGTGCCTGCAGAAATCATCACTCAGGTGCAAGCATGGTTAGAGTCTATTCGTCAAAGCTTAGCCAATGAAGAAGGGATTACGTTCCCGTTTGAAATTGAAGAAGCAGATACTGAATCAAGCTTGGGTGACTGGAGTGTGGGCTTTGTAGACGCCATGTTCCTAAACGAAGACGCTTGGTTTACTGAAGAATTTGAAGAACAACTGGTGGATTTAACCCTGCCAATCATGGTCTTCAGTGGCATCGATGATGAAGATCCACAAATGGAAACTTTCCGTCGCAATGGTCAGTTAATGGACGAGCTTGCAGAAGAAATTCCAGAAAACTTAAATGAATTGTATCTGATGTATCACACTCCAGAATAATTCATAAAAAAAGCACCGCAGGGTGCTTTTTTTAGCTTTGGCCTTTTTGCATCTTTGAGATTTACTCGATCCTATTTTCTTTCCATGCCTGTACGCTTCGCCAGACTGTAGCGCGCATAAGCATTGTAGGCGATATGGAACAGTAAGGCATGTAAGGCAATGCTGGCAGCCACCAGAAATGAATTTGTTCCTCTTCCTGTATAGGTGATGGTTCTATAAATTTCATCTGTCTGCGGGTTCATCCAGATGACCACAACTAAAAAGATAAACCCGAATGTCATGGCAATGATGGTGGAGCCCCAGACCAGTTTGCTTTTCTCTTCCTGAGTCGGCAAACGAAGTTCTTTCTTAACAAAGTATCGGGCACTGAGAAAGGCGGAAGCAATCAGGGCAGGAATCAGCAGAATGGCACCCAGATTGAATACATAGATGAGTATGCCTACCAATAGAACCAAGGTCAGATAAACGGTGGCAAAATATTTAAGATAATGCGACATCGTTTTAATCTCCTTAAGGGATCTTCCTCAGGATGGACGATTTTTACGCTGCTGTCTACGGTAGAAAATCCAGATAATAATTACCGCAACAATGGCAATAATCACATAACTGACTTTACTAAAAATTTGCTGCATCAACTGCTGGTTTTCGCCAAAATAAAATCCGACACAAGCCAGAAACGTAGTCCAGATGATGGTTCCAAGTGTGCTATAGAACATAAATTTCCAGAAGGGCATATGACTCATGCCGGCAGGAATGCTGATCAGCGAGCGAACCGCAGGAATCATGCGACCAAAGAACACAATGCGGTGACCATAATGCTCAAACCAGCTCAGTGATTTTTTCACATCCTCTGATTTAATAAATAAATATTTGCCATAACGATCGACAAATTTAAAAATAGAATCATGGTTAAATTTATAGCCAATCCAGTACAGTAAGGCGGCTGCCAGCAGGGAGCCGATACAACCGGACATGATCACCCCGACGAGTATTAACTCGCCCTGAGAGGCTGAATAGCCCGCGGAAGGCATAATAATTTCGGAAGGGATTGGCGGGAAGACATTATCCAGGAACATGAGCAGGGCAATGCCCCAGTAGCCCAGTTGCTCCATAACGGAAATAATCCATTCGGTCAGATTCATATGATTGGCAAAATAAAAAATACTGCCTGTATCCTAAGCAGTATTTTTTGTGCGGTAAAGTCTTGGAATATAAATGATCAGGCAGAATTAGCTATGCGTCAGGGTATAAATATAAACTTTACGTAAGAAATAGGCCAAGCAGATCGGCAAAATACTTAGCAGGATAAAATGCATGATGCTGGTATTGATATGGTAACCAATGAAAAGCGCCAAGATCGCGCCAATAACGGTTCCCAAGATAACGACGAACAGATGTGATTGCTGTTCAAGCTCTTCAGAAATTTGATGAAGCCGTTGCAACTTTATATTTTCTTTTGGTTGAAATTGAACCAGATTGTCTGAATCTCGAGCAAGTGAGCCTGCCATTTTATATTCCTTTTCACTTAAAAATTTCAGTTAATAATGAAAGACTTAGCTTGTAAATCACCGTATCATTAGACTAACAATCTTGTTTGGAAAAAAATGAGGTTCTTGGTAAGGAATTGGTAAGAGTTTTATTGCTGTTGTGATTTTTATGTAAACAAAAAACCCTCCGAAGAGGGTTTTTATATATTTCATTACAAAAGGCCAAATTAGAGGCGTTTGCGTTTTGCTGCTAAAATTTGTGATTGACGCATACGGAAACCTTCTTTTTGTTTCTCCGAGGTTTTGTCAATACAGTACACACAAGAGACACCATGTTCATAACTTGGGAGGGCAACTTCTTCTGGAAGTAAAGGCCAGCCACACGCATGACACTTGGTATTTTGGCCTTCTTCAACACCGTGCGTTACGGCAGTACGACTATCAAACACGAAGCATTCACCTTCCCACATGCTTTCTTCAGCCGGGGTTTCTTCCAGGTATTTTAGAATGCCGCCTTTCAGGTGATACACTTCGGTAAAACCTTCTTGTAGAAGAAGTGAAGTGGATTTTTCACAACGAATACCGCCAGTACAGAACATGGCAATTTTCTTGTCTTTGTGCTGTTCCAGATTATTTTTCACGTATTCAGGGAATTCGCGGAAGCTTTCAGTTTTCGGATCAATCGCGCCTTTGAACGTACCTGCTTTGTATTCGTAATCGTTACGGGTATCAACCAGAATCACGTCATCACGTGCAATCAGTTCGTTCCATTCTTTTGGATCAAGATAGTGACCGACTAAATCACGCGGTTTCACTTCCACGCCTAAAGTCACGATTTCTTTTTTTAATTTAATTTTCATTTTACGGAATGGTTTTTCAGAACTGTCAGATTCTTTGTATTCCATTTCGTTAAAACCTTCATTCAGAAGGAACTGGTGAATTTGATCAATCGATGCACGGTCGCCTGCAACCGTACCGTTAATGCCTTCACCTGCCACAATTAGAGTACCGCAAAGGTTGATGGATTTTACCAGGTCCAGAAGACGTTGCTGAAGATCGGCAGGATCTTGAACTTCTTTGAATTGATAAAGTGCGGCAACAACCCAACCAGTCGTCGCTTGCTGTTCTACAGGTGCAAGCTGTTCTACAGTAGCGTTCATGGAATACTCCAACGTAGCATGATAATTTGAAAGGCGCATATTTTAGCTTGATTCGAGTGAATAAGCGAGTAAAACGCAAGTCTTTTAACAGGCTTCAATTCATGAGGGAGAGCGTGTATAGTCATGCCCGACCCAGGATTTTGTGCAGTGATGCAGATACTGAAAGTTGCAGTATCTTTGGAGTGTGTTTTGAGTTCAGATCGTCGTATTGCGTCTTTAACCCCATGTGCAGGGCGTTGTTCGACCGTATTTGGTGATGCGGTATGTCGTGGTTGCCGCCGTTTTAATCATGAAGTGATTCACTGGAATACGTATAGTGCCGAGCAGCATCGAGCTGTGTGGCAACGCCTGGATGCACAGCTGGATCAGATTCTGGTGCCGCTGTTACCGCATGCCGATCTTGTCAAAGTGCAGGCCTTTGTGCTGTCGAAACGGGTGCGTTTGCGTGATGATGCTTCTAAAGGGCGCAAGCTGTATCATGCTTTAAAGCTCTGTGAAAAAAATCGGCATTTTACCGACGATAGTGGTTTAGGCATCCATTATAAGCAGGTGCGTCCGCTCTGGGACGAGTTTGAGCGCCGGATCTTGGCCTTGGCTACCGCCAGTTATGATCTGGCTTTTCTGCGGGCAGATGGCATCAGTCAGCATCTGATTCAGATGGAAGAAGAGGACGAGTAGGTCCTCTTTTTTTATGCTGACTATATTAGACAAGGAGGAATGGGGTGAATATTACCGAATATCTGCTGTATTGTCTGGCCGTAGTAATCATGATCGCGACGCCCGGACCAGTAATGTTACTGGTCGCTAGTGCTGGGCTCAAAGGCGGCTATAAGCATGCCTTGCAGACTATTTTCGGGACTAACTTTGCCTCACTGGTTCTGATTGGTTTATCCATTCTCAGTCTAAAAGGTCTTCTGGTTGTTAACGAAAATTGGCTGAATGGCATTAAGCTACTTGGCTGTTTGTATATTGCCTGGCTGGGAATTCAGATTTTCAGGGAAGTCTGGCAAGGGCAGGGATCAACTGGACCACAAAACCTGCAGCCCGTACAGGGTGGCTTTCGTACCGGTTTTCTGGTAGGTATTTCTAATCCCAAGGATATTATTTTCTTTGCCGCCTTTTTTCCGCAATTTATAGGCATTAGCCCAAACCTCGATTTAAGCTTGGTGATTCTGACAATTAGCTGGATTGTTCTGGATTTTCTCACCCTGTCACTGGTGTATCTGGGTTTTCAGCGATTATCTCGGTCTCAGCTTTATCCGCATTTACTTGGGCTATGTGGCTTGATCTTGTTAATGGTTGCACTGTATGGGATTTATTCCATCTTCAGTTAATTCAATCAATATATACGACACAAAAAATCCCGGACCAAATGCCGGGATTTTCTTTTTAAATAGACTTATATATTGTGTTGCTGGCGGTACTGTACCAGTTCATCAATGGTAATTAGGCTCAGTTGATGCGTCTGTGCATACGAGAGAACTTGAATACCAGAAGCCATGCTGCCATCCGGATTAGTCAGTTCACACAACACGCCGGCAGGTTTTAAACCAGCCAGACGCGCAAGGTCAATAGTACCTTCAGTATGACCACGCCGGGTTAAGACACCACCTTCACGGGCGCGTAATGGGAATACATGACCAGGACGATTCAGATCACTGGCAACTGCGCCGTCTTTAATCGCTGTTTTAATTGTAGTCGTGCGGTCTTTGGCAGAAACACCGGTTGTTACACCCTCTACTGCTTCAATACTTACAGTAAAGGCAGTTTTAAACTGGCTAGAGTTATCTTGTACCATTGGTGGTAACTCTAAATGGTTTGCCAGCTCATCAGTCAGACATAAGCAAACGATGCCGGAACCATCACGAATCATACGCGCCATGGTTTCTATAGTTAAAGTTTCAGCTGCCACAATCAGATCGGCTTCATTTTCACGGTCAAAATCATCCATGACCAAGACAGGTTTGCCTTGGCGGAGATCTTCGAGTGCCTGAAGGATACGTTGTTCAGCAGGGGCTAAAGCAGAAAAGAAAATTTCGGGTTGAATCAAACTTGACATTGAAATGCTCACCTAAACTAAAAATATGATTGAACATTTCAGGACTGAGTGAAAATAGGCTTATAGCAAAAACAGGTGTATGCACGGCATACAGCCTTGGTGCTGCTTTCGTCTTCTTTCATCCGGACTATACCGTCGGCTCTGGATTTGCACCAGATCTGCAGATCAATCGAAATTGACCGCTCGTGGGCTAATTCAAGCCTAATTATAAAAAGCTGAAATTACCACCGGTGGGGAATCACACCCCGCCCTGAAGCGATGTAAGAACATTATAGTCCTGATTTTAAAAAGATGGGATGGTTGAAATGGAAAGTAATTTGCAGAATTTTAGATAAACAAAACAGATAATCTGAATTACCCAGGTTTTTAGCAAAATACTGGAAACATGCTATGGTGTGAGGAAGATTAGAAATCCTTCAATCATTCTAACAATGCATAAAACTGAGCTGATCCGAAATAATCAATTTTCGCCCTTGCTGTTCTGCAATGTAGAAGTACTACGTTATTTAAAAATCTTGGGCTTGGCACTCATCACGGTCAGTTTGCTGTATTTAATGGCAGCGAACTGGTGGATGCTGCCGGATCCGGTTCAGCTGGCAATCCCGATGCTGATTTTACTCTGTAGTGCAACAGCAAGTATTTACTTCGACCAGCAGGAATGGGTGAGACAGAGTCTGGATACAGTATCTGGTCTCATGCTGGGTTTAAGTCTGGCAATGATTGGGCAGATTTATCAAACTGGCGCAGATAGTTATCTGTTATTTTTGCTCTGGTCAGCCTTGCTCTTACCATGGCTCTATCGCTCCAATATTGGCATTTTTGTCATGCTTTGCGTAGTGAGCCAGCTGACGTTGTATCTGTATTTTAAACAGAGCTTCTGGATGGGAAGAGCAGAAGGGTTGTATTTGCTCGGTCTAAATTTGCTGACAGCACTTAGCTTTGCGTATGCCATGCGCTATTACGCGCTGCTACGTTTTCTGTTTATCGCATTTGTGATCGTGATTTCGATCAGCAGCATGATGCAGTTTATTCATCACTCTAAGCTGATCTATTTAGCTTCTTCAGTTGTTTTACCGACAGGTGCCGCATTTTATTTTTATAGGAAACATCAGGCGCTAGAAGTCATTCTTCTCATTGCAGGTTTGGCTGCCAGTGTGAGCTTATGGGTATTTGAACTGGTTGAAAATCAACTGACCAATTCAGCTACTGGACTATTTGTGCTAGCTGTGCTGATTTTTGGCTGGTTTGCCTTAATTAGTTTTGCTTTAAATAGAATTTTTCCACAAACCAAATTTTCTGTGATTCCTCTGGCACTCGGTGCCTGGATTTCGGGGATTATTCTTGCAGTCCTGTTACTGACTTACTGGGAAGCATTTTCGATTTTAATGGGGATCATTTTTATAGGCATCGCCTGGAAACTGCTGGGTCAGCAGGCTTCAGTTTTTATGCACCAGTTTGCCTATTGCTTGTGGATCTGTGGTCAGGCAGCAGTTTTAATTCATACAGAACTGCTGACCGACAGTATAGTTGTAGTCTGGCTGCTGCAATTATTAATGCTGGGGCTTACTACCATCAAACGGATGCACTGGTCTATTTTGACCCTACAGCTGCTGATGACGCATGCATTAGCAATCGTGGTTCTGGTCTTAGAGAATTCTTTTAAACATGATGACATGGTGATCAGTATCATACTCAGCTTGAACTATGTCATTTTCATCGGAATATTCCTAACAGCGCGTTATTGGCAATCTTCGCATTATCAGAAAAGTATCTTTCTCTGGATGATTGCCATGCTGACAGGTTCAGCGGTGGTTCAGGCGGTGACCGGATTAGAGCACTGGCACAGCATTGGACAGATCAGCTTTGACCAAGTCCTGTTATTTTATATTCTTCCGAGCTTATTGTTGTTCAGTTTTATTTGGCAAAACTGGCAACAATTTTCTGAAAAATGGCTCTGGTTAATTCCGGTTCTGGGTTTATTACTGATCCTGCTGGGCTATTTTGAAATTTTTATCATTATGCTGCTCATGGCCTGGGCTGTAGTCTATCAGCAACGACTGATGCAAGCTCTGTCGATTTTATTGCTGATCTTCTGGTTATGGATGCTGTATTACAATCTGGGGCTGAGTTTCCTGGTAAAGAGCCTAACGATTTTCATCTCAGGTCTTATGGTTTGGTGCATGGTCTATGGCTTAAAGCAGGTAAGGATTAGACCTGGTCAGGAGGAAACTGCATGAAAAAGTTTCTTCCTCTGATTCTGGCCGGATTCAGTATTCTGCTCTTTGTGGGATTGATCCTGAAACATGAACATCATTTAGTGAACAGCCAGTCCATTTTCGTCGAGCTTGCTCCGTTCGATCCGCGCTCAATCTTGCAAGGCGATTATATGGTACTGAATTATGAGCTGCATTTCGAGGGTGATGCTGAAGCGGATCGTGGAGAAGAGGGTAGTTTAGCGGATAAGAAAATTGCAGCCTTAGAAAAGCATATTCAGGATCAGACACATCTTCTAAGCTATGTACAGCTAGATGATCAGCATCGTGTGATTCAAACTAGCATGGATGAAAATCTTTTAAAAACTCATCAGGGAACTTCCGCGCGTTTGCTTCTAAAAAATCCTTCCAATCGATTAGCCAATTTATATCCGGCAGCGAGTAGCTTTCTGTTTGCAGAAGGATTGGAGCCGTGCTATCGCAACGCAAAATATGCCGAGATTAAAGTTAAAGATAATGGACAGGCTTTATTGGCGAATCTGGTGGATCAGAATCTGCGAGCTTTAAATTGCGAAAGCCAAAAAGACTGGGTACAAGGCGGTTAATTAAGATCTATTTTTAGAAGTATTTTTCAATAAAAAAGCCCGCATATTGCGGGCTTTTTAAAATCTTGGACTTAAGCTACTTGCACAGGAATACAGTTCGCTGTGTGGCTGACTGTATTGTTTGGGTTAGCATAAACTAAGCGAGGCTGATGGGCATTCGCTTCAGCTTCAGTGAAATCGCCAAAGGTTGCAATAATCACGATATCGCCTACATCGGCCTGATGCGCAGCGCCACCATTGACTGAGATGATGCCTGAATTGTCTTCGCCACGAATTGCATAAGTTGCAAAACGTTTACCATTGGTCACGTTCCACACATGAATTTCTTCGTATTCACGAATGCCAGCCAAATCCATCAAAACGCCATCAATTGCACATGAACCTTCATAGTGTAGTTCTGCATGTGTAACGTGAGCGCGGTGAATTTTGCATTTTAATAAACGAGATAGCATGGCTAGCGTCCCCTGAGTTGACCTAAGAGTTTGATCATTTGGTTAAATCAATCTTGCTTGCTGTATGGTGAACAATCGAGCAAACGCATTTTGCGCTTAAATAAACTTTCTGGCAAGCGGAATTGTCCAGCAATTTTTGAATGTTTAGTTCGGCTTATATGCGTTGATTTGATTCATGGCTTGCTGTACTTCACCGTTCACCAGCATTTTTGTGCGGGCGAGGGCATGGGAAATCGCATCATCCATTAAGTTCTGTTCGCTGCTAGGTGCTTTACTGAGCACATGACCGGAAACACGGTCTTTGGCACCAGGATGACCAATTCCAATACGCAGGCGATGGAAGTTTGAACCAATATGCGGAACGATATCGCGTAGACCATTATGACCACCGTGACCACCGCCAGTTTTCAGGCGAATGACACCAGGATTCATGTCCAGTTCATCATGGGCAATCAGGATCGATTCAGGTGCGATATTGTAAAATTTGGCGAAAGGAACAACACTTTTACCGGAAAGGTTCATAAAGGTTGTCGGTAGAAGAAGACGGACGTCTTGACCTTCGATATTGCCACGACCGCTAAATCCATTGAATTTCGGGTCTTTTTTGAGGACAATGCCATATTGGTCTGCAAGGCGTTCTACGAACCAGAAGCCTGCATTATGGCGGGTTTGGGCATACTCAGAACCTGGGTTACCCAAACCAACAATCAGTGAAATATTTGACACTAATTACACCATTAACACTTATGCGCGTTTGAAGTCAGCGTGCATTGGTGTGTTTTTAGCTGGGTGACGTTGTAACGCTTGGATTTTCACGCTTTCAACTTTACCGTCTACATCAATTTCGATAACTTCTTCAAAGAATGAATTGTTTTCTAAGAATTTAACAAGCTGACGAAGCTCAACAGTAATTGCTACAGGAGCAGCTTCACCACCGTAGATGATTGCAGGAACTTTAGCTTGAAGACGAAGGCGGCGGCTCGCACCTTTCCCTTGAACTGCTTCTTCACGTGCTGCTGCGTTTAATACGAAGTTTGCCATGATAGACATCCTATTTAAGTTAAATGAACCAGACTTGCGACCAGTCTGGTGAGTAAAAGCCCTACCAAATGGCAGGGCTTTGAAAATTCAGCGCTCTATTATAGATAAGAATCAAACATTGCGCTAATAGATTCTTCGTTGTTAATACGACGAATCGTTTCGGCAACCATGCTGGCTACTGAAACCTGGCGAATCTTGCCCAGTGCTAAAGCTTCATCAGAAAGAGGAATGGTATCAGTCACAACCAGTTCATCAATCACAGAATTCTTTAAGTTTTCAATCGCTTTACCAGAAAGTACTGGATGCGTTGCATACGCAACAACCTTGCGAGCACCGAAAGTTTTCAATGCATCAGCAGCTTTGCATAACGTACCAGCAGTATCTACCATGTCATCAACAATGACACAATCACGATCTTTTACATCGCCAATCAAATGCATCACTTGTGATTCATTCGCTTTTTGACGACGCTTATCGATGATTGCAAGATCGATATCGCCCATTTGTTTCGCAACAGCACGTGCACGCACTACACCACCTACGTCAGGTGAAACCACCATCAGGTTGTGATGCGACTGTTGACGCAAGTCAGCAAGTAGCGCTGGTGTACCGTAGATGTTGTCTACAGGGATATCGAAGAAGCCTTGGATCTGGTCAGCATGCAAGTCGATCATCACCACACGGTCAACGCCTACAGTAGTGAGCATGTCTGCTACAACTTTTGCAGTGATTGGAACACGTGCTGAACGTGGACGACGGTCTTGACGAGCATAACCAAAATAAGGAATCACGGCAGTAATACGACCCGCACTTGCACGACGCAAAGCATCAGCCATCACCAAGATTTCCATCAGGTTATCATTAGTTGGGGCACAAGTAGGTTGTACGATAAATACGTCTTTACCACGAACGTTCTCAGTAATCTCGACAGCAATTTCACCGTCAGAGAACTGACCTACAGAGGCAGCGCCTAGAGGAATATGTAAGTGACTTACGACTTTTTGAGCGAATTGTGGATGCGCAGATCCACTAAAAACGACAAGATTGGGCATGAAGCACCCTTGGCGGTTGGGATATATGGGAATAGATGGCAGGGGTAGCTGGATTCGAACCAACGGATGCCGAGATCAAAACCCGGTGCCTTACCACTTGGCGATACCCCTAATGCGGCAGAACTTTAATATTTTTGCGGTAAAGTGTCAAGGTAAATTAACAGTCTTACAGCAAATGAGTGTTCTGTCTTTTTTCGAGAAAATGGCAGGGGCGGCTGGATTCGAACCAACGGATGCCGAGATCAAAACCCGGTGCCTTACCACTTGGCGACGCCCCTAATTTGATGACTGTAAGATGGCAGGGGTAGCTGGATTCGAACCAACGGATGCCGAGATCAAAACCCGGTGCCTTACCACTTGGCGATACCCCTAATACAGTACATCTACAGGTGAAAATGGCAGGGGTAGCTGGATTCGAACCAACGGATGCCGAGATCAAAACCCGGTGCCTTACCACTTGGCGATACCCCTATCTACACTTTAAACTGAACTAAAGGTGATTCTTGTAAACTGTTGACCAGGTAAGCTTTACATGGTGCATTTGCAAGAATATCTTCGATATTCAGATTTTCAGTGACTTCAATAAACACACAAGCACCTGTACCTGTAAGCTTAGCTTTTCCGAACTGGTCGAGATATTGCATTGCTTCATCTACTTCAGGATATAAGCTTCTTGCCAGCGGCTCAAAGTTATTTCCAAAATCAGATGGCGTTTCCTGATAGGCGCAAAATTTAGAGCTCTTCGTGTCTCTTGTCAATGCTTTTTGCGAAAAAAGCAGTTGAGTGCTGATAAAACAATCAGGTTTTAACACAATGAATTTTTTTTGATCTAAGTCTATGAATGTTAAGTGTTCACCAATGCCTTCAGCCCAGGCATTTTTACCATGCACAAATATCGGGACATCTGCCCCTAGTTTAACTCCGAGATCTGCCAGTTGCTCAATATTTAAACCGCACTGCCAGAGCTGGTTGATCACAATCAGGGTCGTCGCTGCATTGGAAGACCCTCCACCCAGACCTGCACCCATCGGAATGTTTTTTTCCAGACGGATCTTTAGCCCGCAAGGCGTTTTGGCATAAGGCTTCAACAACTGGATCGCCCGATAGATTAAATTCTGTTGCAGATCGACTGAGGCCAGGCCTTCTATCTGAATCGCATCATCAGCGCTTTGTTCAAAATCCAGCCAGTCATACAGATCAATCAGCTGAAAAATGCTTTGCAGCTCGTGATAGCCATTTTCACGGCGACCGGTAATATGTAAGAACAAATTCAGTTTAGCAGGCGAGGGAACACGAATCATCATGGGCTAACATCAGGTCAATTAACGGTTTTCAATGATCATTGTAATACGGTTTTCCGCACCACTTTCAAGTGACTGCTTTAAAATCAAGCGGTTTGGCATTTTGGCCTGCGCATTGTAATTGAGATCGACCGTCCAGCCCTGTTCAATAATCTGGCTAATCCGCTGTGTATCATCTTTTTGCAATTTGGCAGTCGTTGTCGCAGGGCGGGCCTGTACCCAGTCCACTAAATAGCTGATTGGTGCTTGCCAGCCTGTGGCGCGTTGCAGTAATTCTTCGGCACTTGCCGCCTGAATCACACCTGTTTTAGCACTGTTTAATGTGACTTGGCCGGGCGTGCCGGAAATCTGGGTTTTGCCCACACCTAAAATGCCACTCAGCTCAATATCAAATTCTTCTTGCTGTTGTACCCAGGTAAAGAATGCGCTGCCAGTCTGTTGAGGGGTGCGAACGCCAATTTTACCTTGCAGCTGAAATTGATTCTCCACCTGTACAGACGGAGTAGTAGGCGTTTGTGGCTTGATCATCTGCTGACAGCCAGTTAAAAATAAAGCAGTGGCTGCAAAGGCACAGCAGCCCAATTGGCTTAAATTGCGCATAAATTAATTAACTCGTTTTGGTTTGTGGTGCTAACAATAGCGAATTAAGTTGTTTCAATTCTGGGTCATTTGGATGGTTTTGTTGTAATTGTTGTAACACTTGGTGGAAGTGTTGTAGATCACCTTTCATGTACAAGGAACGGGCATAACGTACCCCAATCTTCACATTCGGATTCAATTGATAGGCTTTGTATAACACATCCGCAGCTGTGGTGAAGTCATTCTGTAAATAACAGATATAACCATAGGTATCCAGAATCGATGCCTGTTCTGGTGCATATTCTAGTGCCTGTTCGACATAGCGGCGTGCTTCTTCGAGGCGACGGTTTTGCATCGCCAGGGTATAGGCATAGGCATTCAGATAGGTCGGACTGTTCGGTTCAATTTTAAGTAAAGTGCTGAGTAGTTCATCCAGCTTGACGCGATCCTGATGGGGATCCAGCAACAGAACTTGCGAATAGACCAGTTCAGGGTCATCCGGCAGGTTTTTGCTGGCTTCTTCCAACAGGCGAATCGCAGCTTTTTTATTCTGCATGCGCGTCAAAATATCCGCCTGAGCTAGATAGAGGAAGCTGGCATGTTGTGGATAATTCACCCTTTCCTGGGTTAAGAAACGCAGCGCATCATGCAGCTTATCCTGCTGGGCGAAAATCGAGATCATGTTGCGACGTGAGACGGTGTAAAGACTGCCATCGACCAGACGATAATAAGCTTTCGCCGTTTCATAATGCTGTTTGCGTTCTGCATTCACCGCCAAGTAATAATAGGCTTCGTTTTGATATTGCGCAGAATAACGCAGTTCGACCAGATATTTTTCGGCTTTCTCGTATTCTTCCAGGTCAATACTGGTCAGTCCGGCAATAAACAGGGCTTCTTCAGCAGTCGGCCATTTTTTTAGAATGTCTTGCAGTTTTTTCAGAGCCAAAGTCGCTTCGTTCAGCTTGACCAGATATTTGACTTCGGCCAGACGTACATCCAGATTATTACGGTGTTTACGGCTGGATTTTTCATACCATTGCAGTGTCGCCTGAGTATCGCCGAGTGCATTGAGCAGATTGGCCTTCATCAGGATATAGCCGGTCGCATTCGGACGTTTTTTTAAGGCGCGGTTAACTGTATTTAAAGCCTGTTCAAGCTGACCATTTTGTGCTTCCAGACCGGCCACTAGCACCAGAATAGATGGATTGTCCTTGGCTTTAGTGGTGCTTAAGGCCTGAATCAGATAAGTACGATCCTCTGTGCCTTCCGGTGAAATTCCGGCGAGAATTTCTTCCAGATCGGCACTGTCATCAATTTGCAGGATTTTTTCTAAGGTCTCAGCAGCCAGCTCATATTCATGCGCTTTAAGGGCAATATGTGATAAATAAAATAAAGCAGGGACGTCTTGTGGCTCTTGTACCACCCAGTGCGTGGAGATATCTAGTGCTGCCTGTAGGTCATCATGTTCCAGCGCGACATTCAGTGCACGCTGCTTGACTGAAGTGGAATTGCTCTTGATCGCCAGCACCGTATAGTTGTGCAAAGCAGTCGGAATGTCATGTGCAGCGATGGCAAACTCAGCCATCATACTTTGTTTTATCGCATCATAATTTTGATTTGCATGGTAAACTGCTTCCGCTGCATAAAGATGCGCAGTCGAAGCCATGCTACCCACCAGTAGGAATGTGGTAGAATATTGCTTAATGGTAGGGCCGTTGATACGGCTAATTGTTTGACGCAATTTTTTATTGATCCAAGTAATGCTTTTTATGACACCGATGTTGCACAATAGCATAAATTTAGTGAAATGATGACCTGATATGTCTTTCTTTGCATTGGGTGTCAACCATCAAACTGCCTCTGTAGAACTGCGTGAACAAGTGGCGTTTAACCCTGAAAAGTTAAGTGCCATTCTTGCCGAGCAAAGCCAACACCCTGAACTGAACGACATGGTGGTGGTGTCTACATGTAACCGGACCGAAGTTTACGCCATGTCTGACAATGCTGACATGGTGCTGAACTGGCTCGCCCAGAAAAATGGGGTGGATGTCAAACAACTGCAACATCATGTCTATCGTTATGAAAATGCCCAGGCAGTGACGCATCTGATGCGCGTCGCCAGTGGACTGGATTCACTGATGCTGGGTGAACCACAAATTCTGGGACAGGTCAAAACTGCACTTTCTCTGGCCAAAGACTCCCATACGGTGTCGCGCGATCTCAACCGGATTTTTGAATATGCTTTTTATGCCGCTAAACGCGTGCGTTCGGAAACGGCTGTCGGCAGTCATGCGGTCTCGATGGGCTATGCGGTGGCGCAACTGGCCTTGCAAGTATTTAGTCATCCGGACAAGCTGACCATTATGGTGGTAGCAGCCGGGGAGATGAACAGTCTGGTGGCCAAACACCTCGCAGAGATGGGGGTGGGCAAGATTATTATCTGTAACCGTACCCGCGAGCGTGCGGATATTCTGGCACAGGAAATTGCACATCGAGTTGAAGTTGAAATTATAGATTTTGATCAGCTTGCAGAAAATCTGCATCGGGCCGATGTCATTTCCAGTTGTACCGGCAGTTTACATCAGGTGATCCATTTTGCCGATGTGAAGGCTGCACTGAAAAAACGCCGTTACCAGCAGATGCTGTTGGTCGATCTGGCCGTACCGCGTGATATTGATGCCAAAGTAGAAAGCCTGGACGGGGTTTATCTGTATGGGGTCGATGATCTGCAAAGTGTCATTGAGGAAAATCTGGCACAGCGCCGTCAAGCGGCGGTTGAAGCTGAGATCATGGTCAATCAGCTGGCTACAGAACTGATGACCCAGCAGAAGGTCAAACAGGCCGGGGCGACCATTCATGCCTACCGTGACCACGGGGAAACATTACGTCAGGAAGAGCTGGCATTGGCAATGCAGCGTATTGCCAAGGGTGAAAAGGCAGATACTGTACTGGCCGAGTTTTCACATCGTTTGACCCAAAAACTGTTACATCCAACCTCTATTGTGCTGCGTGAAGCAGCCAAAGCAGAAGACCCTGCCTATTTTGAGCTGTTACAGGAAGAACTGGGCAATGTAGTTGCGAAACGTCGTAAATCCAGGCATTCATTTTAATCAGTATGATGAGAGGCTTGGTTCTTTGCTGATTATTACTTCAACATAAAAAACCAGCCTGATTATTTGAGAAAATGATAAATAATACTGAGATCTAGCACCGACTTCCTTTGATTCATAAGAATAAATGATGTGGAAAATCAGTCTTCTAATAGGGTCATCGAGCGTTTGCGGTCAATTTCATAAATCTGCATTTTCAGGTTTTTCATTTCAGCAATGCTGTTAAATTTCTTGGATTTAATCTTGTTTTTTAAACACTGATATTGCAGCTTGGTTGAAAAATCAGCCGCCAATTTGTCGGCCTGTTCTGGTGATGAGGTGTAATCGCTGACATTGGCATGCTGCAGAATATGCTGCAGTTCATGATGATGGGCTGCGCAGGCACCGAGCACATAATAGATCGACAGTTCTGGGTCATCTGGCAAGTCATCAAAAATCACATTCAGAATGTTCAGAATTTTAAACAGCAGCTGATCTTCTGCCACCAGCGCGCGCAGCGGTTCAAAATGAATATACAGATAAGGATGATTCATCAAGATCGCAATCACATATTCTTCAGCATCAATTTTAGTACTAAAGCTTAAAGATGCATCCGTATTGACCTTGGGTTGCCATTTACGGTTAAAGCCCAGTTTTTCACGGAAAAATTGCTGCAGCAGATAACGGAAGGAACCGTGTTTGGGCAGTAACTCGGTCAGATTTTTTAGTTCACCCATAACCTGACTCTTGCCTTCAGGTGTGGTGATGTCCTGATTTTGGGTCAAATGGGCAAACACGAAGTCCGACATCAACGGTGCCTGTTCAAGCAAGCGTCTGAAGTTTTCTATCCCTTCACGACGGATCAATGAATCTGGGTCATGGTCAGCGGGCAAAACAAAGAACTTCAGCTCTCGGCCATCATTCAGCAGGGGCAGGGCAATGTCCAAGGTACGGCGCGCTGCTTTTTGACCGGCAGCGTCTCCGTCAAAGGCAATGGTCAGCCGATTGCTCTGCTTGAACAGAATATTCAGATGATCTGTATTACTGGCTGTACCTAAAGTGGCTACTGCGCCATGAATGCCATATTGCTGAAGCGCAATCACATCCATATAGCCTTCGACCATCAGCCATTCTTGGGCTTTCTGTTTGCGGCCCTCATAGAGGCCATACAGCAACTGGTTTTTATGGAAGACTTCAGAATCTGGCGAGTTGATGTATTTCGGCTTGATCTCGTCATTCAGGGCACGGCCGCCAAAGCCGACCACACGGCCCTTGGTATCACGGATCGGGAAAATGACTCGTTCACGCAGCAGGTCAAAATCACGGCCACTGTCGCTGGTGCGAATCAGACCTAAAAGTTTTAAGCCCTCAATATCCTGAGGAAAGGCTTTTTCCAGATGTTGCCAGTCTTCAGGCGCATAGCCTAAGCGCCAATAGGCAATGGTCTCTGCAGTCAGACCACGCTGCTTGAAGTATTGCTGGGCACTCGGGCTATTTGGGAGTTGGCGCTCATAGAACTGCGCGATATTTTCTAGCAGGTCGTAGAGGTTACCGTCTTGCTGAACTTCCGCCATCGGTAGGTGTTCAAAAGAAGCAAAAGGGTCACCATAAAAATCCTGTTCGACTGTCTGAAACTCTGCAAATGGATCGAAACTCGCCGTAGATGCAGCATTATTATTTTCTGTTGGAGCGTTATTCTGTTGCGGCTGAGTTTGTGGTGCAGTTTGAGCAGGCACGATTTTGGGTTTGGCTGCTTCACGTTTATATTTTAATTTATTGGAATCAGTATTGTCTTTAGGCAGTTCGATGCCCGTCTGGCTGGACAGGTCTTTCATCACTTCGACAAAATTACGGCTGCCAATGTCCATTAAAAAACGGATGGCATTACCGTTGGCCTGACAGCCAAAACAGTGAAAATACTGTTTGTCACGATAGACGTGGAAAGACGGTGATTTTTCCTGATGAAAAGGGCAGCAGCCTGAATAGGTACGGCCTGTTTTTTTCAGTTTTACGAATTGACCAATCACATCGACAATATCGGTGCGATCGAGAATCTGATCAATCGTATGTTGAGGAATGGCCATGGTCTGCTGAGCTTCTCGTGCTGGAATCTAAGGTCTAAATCACTGAAAAAATGAAAATAGTCTAGTTGGACATTGAATATTTCAAGTTCCTTTGTATACCTTTTGCACGTTTTGTTCAAGCCTGGGCAAGACAACGCAAAAGGGCAAGTATGATACCTTGCCCTTGAGGAAAATGCACCTGTAAAGCGCTGTCTTATTTGCTGATGCTGCCGGCCTTCTTTAGCTTTATTCAGCCGTTTTAGGACGATCCAGCAAACCAAATGAAATGCGATTGGTGATGCTGCGCTTTTCAGTTTCTGGCGTATCCGATTGTGCATCGGTGTCGGTTACAGTCTTGGCTTCTTTACCAAAAATACCCAGTGTCGCGCGGTTAAAGAAGCTGCCTTCACTACGCGCTGCACGCAGATTCACCGTCCCATCTGATTTCACCAGATTCGGATAATTCAGCTTTAATACATCCACATATTGCTGAGAAGTCGCTTTATCACCTAGCTGAGCATAGCCATAAGCAACCGTTGCCAGTGCTTCTGGAATCTGCGGAGTTTGAGGATAATGTTCAATCACCCACAAGCCACGTTCAACTGCTGCCAGATAAGCCTTACGCTTGATGTTGAAACGTGCTGCGTTCATTTCATGCTCAGCCAGTTCCTGACCGATAAACTGCATACGCTGTGCTGCATCCACTGCATAAGTGCTAGATGGATAGCGGCGAATGAAATCAACAAAATTCTGGTAAGCCACTTTCAGGTAGCTGACATCACGATGCGACTGTTTCAGCGAGGTATAACGCAGCAGGCCGTTATAGTTCTGTTCCATATTTGAGACACCGCGTACATAGTAGGCATAGTCGACATTTGGATGTTGCGGGTTCAGACGGATAAAACGCTCTGCCAGTGCGACCGCACCTTCATAATCTTTTTGCTGGAATTTTACATACAACAGTTCAAGCTGCGCTTGCGGGGCATATTGACTGGTTGGGAAATAAGTTTCCAGCGCTTCTAACTGTTTTGCTGCATCGGTATATTGATTACGATCTAGCGCTTTCTGTGCTTTTTGAATATAAACCTGTTCGCTAGATTCCGGACCTTTATCCACGACTTCTTTTTTTGGATTACTGCTACAGCCTACCATTGCCGATGCAATGCCTAATGTCACAGCAAGCATTGTCATTTTATAATGTGGTAGCGACATAAAAATTCCTCTGTTAATACGGGCAATGAGCTACAATTGCACTATTAAACCACTTTTGTCTGAATGAGCAAATGAGTCAAGCACAATCTTCCAATTCTAATATCCCTGATACTGATTTCAATTTACTTGAAGATTCTGAGGATGCAGATAACCATACTTCAGAAGCAACTGCAACACGTTTATCGTTGCAATTTCAACTGGATGAAACTTATATCGGGCAACGGATCGACCAGATTGCCGCAATGGTCTGGAGCGATTTTTCTCGAGAAAAATTAAAGCAATGGATTAAAGATGGCAATTTATTGGTGAATGGTCAACCGGTTAAGCCGAAATTTAAAAGTGATGGTTTTGAAACCCTGACTTTAAATGTTGAGCTTGAAGCGCAAACGCGCAGTCTGCCGGAAGATATTCCACTGGACATCATCTATGAAGATGATGACATTATGGTCATCAACAAACCAGTCGGTATGGTGGTACATCCGGGCGCTGGCAATAGTTCTGGCACCTTGGTGAATGCTTTATTGCATCACTATCCGAAATCGGCTGAACTGGCGCGTGCAGGTCTGGTACATCGTATCGATAAAGACACCAGCGGTCTGTTAGTCGTCGCCAAAAATCTGGAAGCACAATTTGCCTTAAGCAAACAGCTTGAGAAAAAATCAGTATATCGCCTGTATGACTTGGTGGTTTACGGCAATATTATTGCTGGCGGTACCATTGATGAACCAATCAAACGCCATCCGGTGGATCGTGTGAAAATGACCGTACTTCCAGGTGGTAAAGACGCGGTGACGCATTACAATGTCAAAGAGCGTTTCCAGCATTTTACCCGTGTTCAAGCCCGTCTGGAAACTGGACGTACCCATCAGATCCGTGTGCATTTTAGCTATATCGGCTTTGGCTTGGTGGGCGATCAGGTGTATATGCCACGTGTCCGTATGCCTGCAGGTGCATCGCAATTATTAGATGATACTTTGCGTGGCTTCAAGCGTCAGGCTTTGCATGCTGTACAACTCGGTCTGACCCATCCGCGTACCAAAGAAGAAATGACCTTTGAAGCACCGTGGCCGGAAGACTTTGCCAATCTGGTTGAAGTGCTGCGTACCGAAAACAAAGCCTATTAATCTTTTTATTTAGCTCGCGTCAAAGCAAGGAATCGAGATGCAATTTGTACCAGGACTTCCACAAGGTGTGTATGTGGGTCAGACCCGTGTCCATCATGCGAAAGTGCAGCCATCCGCACAGCCTGAGCTTGCAGGTTTTAACTTGGCCTTACATGTGCAGGATGATGCACAACGGGTACAACAGCATCGTATGGCTTTATTGCAGGATTTCGCTGCCTTTGGCGTAGATAAGATTACCTGGATGACTCAGACGCATAGCACCATCTGTCATACGATTAATGAACAGATGCCATTTACCGCACTGGTCGGAGATGGTCTGGTGACGCAGCGTAAGGCGCATGCCTTAATGATGATGACGGCAGATTGTTTACCTGTGGTACTGGGAAATGCGAAAGGTACGGAAGTTGCCAATTTGCATGCTGGTTGGCGTGGTTTGGCGGGTGGGATTGTTGAAAATACCATTGCCGCCATGCAGACTTCGCCGACCTGGGCTTGGCTCGGGGCGGCCATTAGTCAGCCATGTTTTGAAATTGGCGCTGAAGTAAAAGCTGCTTTTTGCAGTAAATATCCTGAACTGGACAGTGCATTTCAGGCCGGTGAACAGGCAGGTAAATATTATGCTGACCTGTATGCCATTGCGCATTATATCTTGCAGCAACACGGCATAAATACCGTATTGGGTGGGGATCAGTGTTCTTATCGTCAAGCAGATGAATATTTTTCTTATCGCCGCGAAGCTAAAACGGGGCGTATGGCGACATTCGTGTTTATGGCATGAAAATGTTAAACTTAACTGAATTTTTTGGCTTTTGAGCGTTATGTCCCTATCTTCCAAATCTGTTGCGATTGTTTATCATAGTCCTTATGGACACACGGCTAAAGTGGCAAATTTTATTGCCGATGGTGCACGGGAAACCGGTGTTCAGGTGCATATGATGAATGTCGAACATATAGACTGGGATGTGCTGGACGCCGCCGATGCAATTGTATTTGGCTGTCCGACCTATATGGGCAGTCTAACCTCTGCCATGAAGCTGTTTATGGAACAATCTTCCAAGCGCTGGTTGGCACGTACCTGGCAGGGCAAACTGGCTGCCGCCTTTACCAATGGTGGCGGACTCAGTGGCGACAAGCTGGCGGTCCTGCAGCAAATCAACTTGTTTGCGATGCAGCACGGTATGCTATGGAGTGGCTTGCCATTAATGCCGACAGGTCGTGCTGTGACCGATCTGAACCGGATGTCGAGCTTTTTGGGTTTAATGACCCAGTCGGATAATGCCCCGGTTGAAGTCACCCCACCTGAGGGCGATTTAAAAACCGCGTTCTGGTTTGGGGAATATATTGCCCTTACTCTAGCCCGACTAAATAACCATACTTAAAATTATAAAAAAACCTCCGAATGCGGAGGTTTTTTTATATTCAACTTTTAATCCATTATTTATGGAAAATTCGTGCTTTATCACGTTGCCAGTCACGGTCTTTCTCGGTTGCACGTTTGTCATGAAGCTGCTTACCTTTCACCAGGGCAATTTCCAGCTTGGCATGTGGACCTTTCCAGTAACAGGCCAGTGGAACGCAGGAATAACCTTTCTGGTTAATCGCACCCATTAACTTTTCAATTTCACGGCGATTCAGCAACAGTTTGCGGGTACGGGTTGCTTCAGGCACCACATGAGTCGAAGCACTTAACAAGGGCTGAACCTGTGCACCAAACAGAAAAGCTTCACCATTTTTAAAAGTAATATAACTTTCTACGATGGTCATGCGACCAGCACGCATTGATTTGACTTCCCAGCCTTTTAATGAAAGCCCCGCTTCAAATTTCTCTTCAATAAAATAATCGTGGCGGGCACGTTTATTCAGTGCAATGGTACCGCCATTATTTTTTTTTACTACAATAGATGCTTTCGCCATAATCTGATACTTCCAAACGTGCTGCTATTGTACCGCAACTAGAAATAAGGTGAAGTTTTTTAAATTAATGAGGATTATTCACCAAAAAAACAAGTTTTTGCTAAAATAAGATTCTACATAACAAACAGAGTACAAATGGATGTCTAAAACTCGTGTGATTTATCCGGGGACTTTTGATCCAATTACCAATGGACATATTGATTTGGTAACCCGCGCAGCGCGAATGTTTGATGAAGTCGTAGTGGCAATTGCTATCGGTCATCATAAAAATCCGGTATTTAGTCTGGAAGAGCGTGTTGCATTGGCGAAAGAGTCATTGAGTCATTTGGACAATGTTGAATTTGTAGGTTTTGATGGTTTGCTGGTCAATTTTTTCCGTGAGCAAAAGGCGACTGCTGTATTGCGTGGTTTGCGTGCAGTGTCTGATTTTGAGTACGAATTTCAGCTGGCAAATATGAACCGTCAGCTGGACTCCCACTTTGAGGCGGTATTTTTAACCCCTTCAGAGCAATATTCTTTTATTTCATCCACTTTGGTGCGTGAAATTGCTCGATTAAGAGGTGATGTAACCAAGTTTGTACCACCAAACGTGGTTGCGGCCTTCGAGCGTAAACTTCAACAAGGTTGGTAGCGTGTCTTTATATATCACCGATGAATGTATTAACTGTGATGTCTGTGAACCTGTATGCCCGAATGAGGCCATCTATATGGGTGAACTCATTTATGAGATTCATCCAGACCTATGTACAGAGTGCGTCGGACATCATGATCAACCGCAGTGCCAGTTGTTCTGTCCAGTGGATTGTATTCCACTGGATCCGAATCATGTCGAAACGCAGGAACAGCTGCAAGCCAAGTATGAAAAACTGACTGCTCAAAAAACATCAAGCAATTAGTCTCGATATTTGATACTATGCCGCTCGAAGTGAGCCAGACGATCGCTGCTGTGGAAATCTCCGTGATTGAAGCAGGGGAGGAAAGTCCGGGCTTCATAGGGCAAGGTGCCAGGTAACGCCTGGGCGGTGCAAACCGACGGCAAGTGCAGCAGAGAGAAGACCGCCTTCATTATGTTTTCGAGCAATCGGAATCGGAGGTAAGGGTGAAAGGGTGCGGTAAGAGCGCACCGCATGGCTGGTAACAGTTCATGGCGAGGTAAACCCCACCGGAAGCAAGACCAAATAGGAATCCATTAGGCATGGCCCATGCTGGATTCGGGTAGGTCGCTTGAGCGCATGAGTGATTGTGCGCCTAGAGGAATGATCGTTCACGACAGAACCCGGCTTATCGGCTCACTTCAACAAATTTTGATCAAACAGCACAATATGGGGTTGACGTGATTTACAGAAAATCCCATAATGCGCGCACAGTTTAAGGCTATGTAGCTCAGTTGGTTAGAGCACCGCACTCATAATGCGGGGGTCACAAGTTCAAGTCTCGTCATAGCCACCATATTCTGAAAAAACCCACTCCGATTGAGTGGGTTTTTTTATGCCCCAATTTTATTTTGATTGGTTTGAATATCAGAGATAGCGGATTTCAAAACTTGTAGGCAAATTTTAGCTGTTTGTTCTCTAGGTGAGAATTTTTCAGTCATTTGCTGAAAAGGATGTATGTAATTTCTAAAATCTCTTAATTCTTTGCTAAATCGATATGTATCTTTTTCAATTAAATTAATTGAATGAGATACTTCAATGAAATTATGAAGTGTCCATTGATCGAAGTTTTTTACTTTGCCATCTTTTTTAGGGCTACAGTTTGAAGTATTAAAAACCCTTGGATTTAAAGAAGCAATATTTAAGAATATTCCCTCTAATGTACTACCAGCTAATAACACAACGGAAAGGTATGCTTCAGCTTTAAAAGCTTTTTCAATTTCTATTATTCTACTTTTGATTACAGGCATTAAGGTTGGGATGAGATTTAACTGAGAGTAATCAAACTTAAATTCATGTTTTATAAAGTTATTTTCAATATTTTCAATATTTTCAATATTTTCATTATCTGATTGGAATTGTTCATCAAGATTGATTTTTGTAATAGGTGTAAGGTTAATTTCAGTGTTGGTTCTAGTAATTTGATATTTGTCGAATTGTAGATATTTATTGAACTCTTTAATTAAATTATCTAGTCGATTTAAGTCTTCAATATAATTTATAGGATTAAATAAGTTTTTAATACATATATCTAATTTTGGTGTGCCATTTATTTGAGAAAGTCGTAGATCTGTGTACATCCATCTAGATGGAAAACCTTGTCCATATACATCTTGATAATCGAACATACCAAAAAAATCGATAATTTTTGGCCCTGATCGGTATTCGGTGATTTCATTGATTAAGTCACGAAGTTTTTCAAGTGTCTTAGTTGATAGATGCATATTTATTCAAAATAATGGTTTGAATTAAATATAATGTTTAGATCAAACTTTGTACATAATTAAGCAGTGATTTCACATCATCCGTTTGCAATTGCTCACGCATTTTTAAAAACTGCTTTTCATCTATATCGTAAATTTTAAGTGAAAGCAGTTTTTCGATATCTTCTTGCGGGAAACGGTATTTAATGATTTTTGCAGGTACGCCGCCCACAACTGCATAAGGTGGCACATCTTCAGTCACAACAGCACCTGTTGCGACCACAGCACCTTCACCAAGCTTTACACCGGGCATAATCATGGCACGAGAACCAATCCAGCAACCATCACCAATGATCGTGTCACCCGCAAGCTCAAAACCCCGTGTATCGAACGGAAATGCTGAAATCCAGTCGGTACGGTGTAATTGGTTGCTGCCCATCATAATCACGCATTCTGCGCCAAAACAGACGAAATTGCTGATATAGAGCTGGTCTATGGGCTTCTCAGGCGTGGCAGGCTTATCATGCAGATAGCGCACCACACAGCGCTCAAAACCTTGATCCCAATACGCTGAATAATAAGAATAATTCCCTTTGATATGAATGTTGGGATTCTTCACCGTTTTTGAGATGAACTCAAATTCACACCAATGATTCACAGGAGAATTAATTAACTTTTCAGCCATAAGGAAGATACAAAAAAATAGTGAATAAGAAATTATACCTAATCGACGTTTAAACTTGCTGAATAATCTCTAAAAGATACTCAAGCGAGTGCGAATAACGCAAATGATTAGACTGGTGTAGACGCTGTAGGAATACGGGCAATCACTTTAATCTCAAAATCAAAACCTGCCAGCCAAGTCACGCCAACAGCTGTCCAATTAGGATAAGGCTTTTGCTGAAACACTTGCTGCTTAACTTTTATAATGCTTTCAAATTGCTGCTCTGGGTCAGTGTGAAATGTGGTGACATCGACAATATCATCGAAAGTACAACCAGCCGCTGCCAATGTTGCGGCTAAGTTTTTAAAAGCCTGTTCTACCTGTTTTTCAAAGTTGGGTTCAGGCGAGCCATCTTCACGGCTACCGACCTGACCAGAAACAAAAAGTAAGTCTTCCGATTTGATTGCAGCAGAATAACCATGCTGTTCATACAGGGCATGGCGGTCTTGGGGAAATATCGCAGTTCTAGTCATGGCTATTCTCATTCAATGTCTAATTTATCAGTGAGTGAAAGCAATTTAACTTTCACATACGCCTCGTATGTAAACATAATTGACATACGGTCCGTATGTCAATTAAAATTTTTATGATGATGAGGTAAAGTAATTCATGTCTGTTCGTGAACAAAAGATGGCGGAAACCCGCAAGAAACTGATAGAAGTGGCACGCCGTGCGTTTGCAGAATATGGTTATGCAGACACTTCAATGGATAAGCTCACGGCAGAAGCAGGGCTGACCCGTGGAGCGTTGTATCATCATTTTGGCGATAAAAAAGGCTTGTTTGCTGCAGTGGTCGACCAGATCGATTCGGAAATGGCTTCATCTGCCCAGCAGCATCTGGAGCAGCCTGATGATCTGTGGGAAGGATTGTTGTTTGAAGGGCAGACCTATATTCAAAATGCCTTAAACTCTGAATTCCAGCGCATTGTATTGCGCGATGGGCCTGCGGTATTGGGTGATCCTGCACACTGGCCAAGTCAAAACAGATGTTTGCAGTCCACGCGTGAATGTGTTGAGCAATTATTGGTAGCAGATCGAATTAAAACAGTTGATCCGGAAGCTGCTGCGGTATTTTTAAATGGTGCTGCAATGAATGCAGCCCTCTGGGTGGCTTCTAGCGAACATCCTGAGCAGGTACTCCCTGAGGCTTTACATGCATTTAATTTATTTGCATCGGGGTTTTTAAAAGAAGCCCAGAGCTAATTCGTTTGTAGGAAGCAGATAAAGGTAAAAAACCCCTCAATCGAGGGGCTTTAAATTAAACAGCTTTAAATTTTAAAGATATTCAACTTTCACAATTTCGTATTCAACTTCACCGTTTGGTGTATTGATTTTCACATCGTCGCCTTCGTTTTTACCTAAAAGACCACGTGCAATTGGCGAGTTCACAGAGATCTTGTTAATCTTAAAGTCTGCTTCGTCATCACCTACAATTTTATAGGTTTTCTGTTCTTCAGTATCCAGATTTTCAATCGTGACCGTTACACCAAAAACCACACGACCATTCTGTTCAAGTTCTTTGACATCGATCACCTGAGCTGCACCCAGTTTGCCTTCGATGTCCTGAATACGACCTTCACAGAAGCCTTGCTGTTCACGTGCTGCATGGTATTCTGCATTTTCTTTTAAGTCGCCGTGTTCACGCGCTTCTGCAATTGAAGCTGTAATACGTGGGCGATCCACTGTTTTCAGTTGGTGTAATTCTTTCTCTAAGGCAATTTTGCCTTCAGGTGTCATAGGATAACGTTGCATGTTGTCCCTCAAAAGTCAGTTGAAAGATATAAAATCTATAAATAAAAAAAAGCCCGCCACCAAGAAGGTAGCGGGACTTCTTGGAAGCGAATTAACCTTTAGTTAGGTCTTGCAAACGATATACATCCATTGGCAATTTAATTGCTAAAGCTTGGCATACTGCATCCGCACCATTCAATGTAGTTGTGTTATACACTTTACCTTGAAGTGCTGAACGACGGATCGAGAATGAGTCTTCTTGTGCCTTTTTGCCTTCAGTCGTGTTAATCACAAGGTGAATTTCGCCGTTTTTAATACGGTCCACAATGTTAGGACGACCTTCAGTCACTTTATTGACACGTTCACATTCAAGACCAGCATCGCTAATCACTTTAAATGTACCATCAGTTGCAAGAATCTTGAAGCCTAGGTCAATCAATTGTTTTGCAATACCCGCCGCACGTGGTTTATCAGAATCACGTACAGAGATAAATGCGTGTTTCACTTCGCCTTCAGTTGGAAGACCGGGTAAACGCTCATTTGCACCTAAAACAGCTTTATAGAACGCTTCACCAAATGTTTTACCAACGCCCATCACTTCGCCAGTCGATTTCATCTCAGGGCCAAGGATCGGGTCAACACCAGGGAATTTGTTGAACGGGAACACTGCTTCTTTGACAGAGAAGTGCTCAGGAATAATCTCAGTTGTGAAGCCTTGCGACTCAAGAGATTGACCAGCCATGCAACGTGCAGCAACTTTCGCTAAAGATTCGCCGATACACTTAGAAACGAATGGCACAGTACGAGACGCACGTGGGTTCACTTCCAAGATGTAAACATCTTCACCTTTGACAGCAAACTGAACGTTCATCAAACCGATTACGCCAAGCTCTTTTGCCATCGCCACAGTTTGACGACGCATTTCGTCCTGAATCTCTTTAGATAGAGAGTAAGGAGGAATTGAACATGCCGAGTCACCTGAATGAATACCCGCTTGTTCGATGTGCTGCATGATGCCGCCGATTACAACGTCTTTACCATCAGATACGCAGTCTACGTCAACTTCGATCGCATCATCTAAGAAACGGTCAAGCAGAACAGGTGCTTCGTTAGATGCTTGAACCGCATCACGTAAGTAGCGTTTGAGTTCTTCATCGTTGTACACGATTTCCATCGCACGACCACCAAGCACGTAAGAAGGACGTACCACTAATGGATAGCCTACTTTAGACGCTTCAGCCATACCTTCTTCAGCAGATTTTACAATGCTGTTGTTTGGTTGACGAAGTTGCAGACGTTGAATCATTTGCTGGAAACGTTCACGGTCTTCTGCACGGTCAATCGCGTCAGGTGATGTACCAATGATTGGCGCACCGGCTTCTTCTAGAGCACGAGCCAATTTCAAAGGTGTTTGACCACCGTACTGAACGATAATGCCTTTAGGCTTCTCGATACGTACGATTTCTAAAACGTCTTCTAAAGTGATCGGTTCGAAGTACAAACGATCTGAAGTGTCGTAATCCGTAGAAACAGTTTCAGGGTTACAGTTTACCATGATCGTTTCATAGCCGTCTTCACGCATAGCCAGGGCAGCGTGTACACAGCAGTAATCGAACTCGATACCTTGACCGATACGGTTAGGGCCACCGCCGATCACCATGATCTTGTCTTTGTTCGATGGATTTGCTTCACATTCTTCATCGTAAGTTGAGTACATGTAAGCTGTATCAGATTCGAATTCTGCAGCACATGTATCGACACGTTTGTAAACTGGAGTTACGCCCAGGTTCCAACGATGTTTACGGAATTGCTTTTGTGAAATACCCATCAAGTCTGCAATGCGAAGATCTGATAAACCTTTACGTTTGAATCCACGGATGTTGTCCGCATTCAAGTCGCCAAAACCTAAAGTTTTGATTTGGTTTTCAGTTTTGATGATGTCTTCGATTTGAATTAAGAACCAGCGGTCAATGTTCGTTGCAGCGAATACTTCGTCTAAAGTAAAGCCGTGACGGAATGCATCGCCCACGTACCAGATACGCTCTGGACCTGGCACTTTAAGTTCTTGCAAGATTTTGTCGCGCGCGCCTTCAGCACCCACTTCAACCTTTTCGTCAAAACCAGAAGCGCCCACTTCAAGACCACGAAGGGCTTTTTGTACAGATTCCTGGAAGTTACGGCCAATCGCCATCACTTCACCGACAGATTTCATCTGAGTCGTCAGTGTCGCATCAGCTTGTGGGAATTTTTCGAAGTTGAAACGAGGAATCTTGGTTACAACGTAGTCGATTGCAGGTTCGAACGATGCAGGCGTTGTACCGCCAGTAATGTCGTTTTTCAACTCATCAAGGGTATAACCTACAGCCAGTTTCGCTGCGATTTTTGCAATCGGGAAACCAGTTGCTTTAGAAGCAAGTGCAGATGAACGTGATACACGTGGGTTCATCTCGATCACGACCATACGACCAGTATTTGGACAAATACCGAACTGTACGTTAGAACCACCTGTTTCAACACCAATTTCACGAAGAACTGCTAGAGAAGCGTTACGTAGTAACTGGAATTCTTTATCTGTAAGCGTTTGAGCAGGGGCAACAGTGATTGAGTCACCAGTGTGTACGCCCATTGGATCAAAGTTTTCAATGGTACATACAATGATACAGTTGTCGTTTTTGTCACGAACAACTTCCATCTCGTATTCTTTCCAGCCAATTAAAGATTCATCAATCAATAATTGTTTAGTCGGAGAAAGATCGAAACCGCGTTCACAAATCTCGATAAATTCTTCTTTGTTGTATGCGATACCGCCACCAGAACCACCCATGGTGAATGATGGACGGATAATTACTGGGAAGCCGAAACGTGCTTGAATTTCTAAAGCATGTTCCATTGACTCAGCAACGTCAGCTTTTGGACATTCAAGACCAATTTTACGCATTGCCTGGTCGAACAGTTTACGGTCTTCAGCTTTTTCAATCGCTTCTTTGGTTGCACCGATCAATTCAACATTGAATTTCTCTAAAATGCCGTGCTCATCGAGGGCAAGGGCACAGTTCAATGCCGTTTGACCACCCATGGTTGGAAGAACAGCATCTGGACGTTCTTTCTCAATGATCGCTGCAACAGTTTGCCAAGTAATTGGCTCAATGTAAGTTGCATCCGCCATGGTTGGGTCGGTCATGATGGTCGCTGGGTTCGAGTTGACCAAAATAACGCGGTAACCTTCTTCACGAAGGGCTTTACATGCTTGAGCACCTGAGTAGTCAAACTCACATGCTTGACCGATGACAATCGGACCAGCACCAATAATCAAGATGCTTTTAATGTCAGTACGTTTAGCCATGATGCTTCCTTAATTACTTCTTAGATGCTTCGATAAGTTCGATGAAATGATCGAACAATGGTGCGCAGTCATGTGGACCCGGGCTTGCTTCAGGGTGACCCTGGAAGCTGAACGCAGGTTTGTCTGTACGATGGATACCTTGGTTGGTGCCATCAAACAGTGAGCGATGCGTTACACGCAACACATCAGGCAGATTGCTTTCATCGACTGCGAAGCCATGGTTTTGAGAAGTAATCATCACTGTACCGTTATCAAGATTTTGTACAGGATGGTTCGCACCGTGGTGGCCGTGAGGCATTTTTAAGGTTTTAGCACCACTTGCAAGCGCAAGGATCTGGTGACCCAGGCAGATACCAAATACTGGAATTTCAGTGGTTTCTACAATTGTTTTTACAGCTTCAATTGCGTAGTCACATGCAGCCGGATCACCAGGACCGTTCGAAAGGAACACGCCATCTGGATTCAGTGCAAGTACATCAGCAGCAGGAGTTTGCGCCGGCACAACAGTCAGTTTACAACCGCGGTCTGCGAGCATACGTAAGATGTTGGTTTTGACACCGTAATCGTATGCAACAACATGGAATTTAGCTTCTGGTTGAGAGAAACCTTTGCCTAATGTCCAAGAGCCTTCAGTCCATTCAAAACCTTCAGGGTCGCAACATTCTTTTGCCAGGTCTAAACCGTTTAAACCACCAAATGCACGTGCTTTTTCAAGCGCTTCAGCTTCAGTGATATTTTCGCCAGCAAGGATACAGCCATTTTGCGCACCTTTGTCACGTAAGATACGTGTCAATTTACGCGTGTCGATATCCGCAATTGCCACAACATTGTGTTGTACCAAATATTCAGCTAATGATTGGGTTGAACGGAAGTTACTGTGCAGTAAAGGCAGGTCACGAATGATCAATCCGTTCGCCCAAACCTTATGAATACGACCTGATTCAGCGTCTTCTTCATTACAGCCTGTGTTACCGATATGTGGGTAAGTCAGTGTCACAAGTTGCTGTGCATAACTCGGGTCAGTCAAAATTTCTTGATAGCCAGTCATGGCAGTGTTGAAAACGACTTCACCAGTCGTACTACCCGATGCGCCAATCGAAGTACCTTTAAAGATAGTTCCGTCGGCAAGGGCTAAAATTGCTGGGGTGCTCAAACCAAAGCTCCTGAAATTTAGGCTGTAAAAAAGCGAGAAGACGAAAAAAAAGGAAGGCTAATTTTTAAACCTACCCTCCTATGTCTGCTCGCTTGAACTTAACACGGCATTATACGCAGAACGACCCTTAAAGTCCAACGGCTTTGCAGCGAAAGTATGAGATAAATGGCTTGCTTTTTGCATGGAAGTCTGTTTTGTAGGCAATGTGAAAAAATGTAAGCAATTAATAATTGTCAGACAAATCAAATCTTAATTTTTATCAAATCTACTAATATAGCTTAGTCGATATAACAATAGGAACAAGACAAATGGCTACAGCACCTAAATCTACTACATCTAAAAAAATCACTCCGAGCGTGGTGACTGAAACTGCCGAGAAGCTTGAAAAAGTAGCAGTCGAGGCTAAAGATCAGGCAATTGAAACCATCGAGGAAAGTAAGGAAAAGCTTGAAGTTGAAGCCAAACAGTTAAGCGATACTGTGCAGGAACAATTGCGTCAATTTAAGCAGGAAGTGTTACAGCGTATTGATACTTTGAAGGAGCAGATTTTCGGTTCGCAGAAAGAATTAACCGAATTGAAAAGCTTTATCAAGACAGAATTCAACGCTGTCGTCGAAGACTTATCCAATCTGGGTAAAGAGCTGAAAGAAGATGTCAGTCAGATTTCGACCAAGCATAAGGAACATCTGACCGATACTTTTAAACGTTCTAAGGACAGTACCATTGAAGTACTGAAAAAAGTCAAACCCGTGGTGAAAACAGAGAGCTCGGACAAAAGTCCTGAGCTGAAAAGTTAGGCTGCGCTGAAAGGCCGCTATTTAAAAAGGAGAACAATCAAATGTTCTCCTTTGTCTTTATGCAGCAAAACGGACTCACAATAACAATTAAAGGGGGTCACGATGCAACAGCATTTTGTAGGTGTACTTATTTTACTGATATTGATTATGTTACTGAATCTGGAAAGCGGATTGGGGCGCATACTTTATCTGGGTGTAATCGTATTATGTCTGGGAGTACTGGGACTGGTGTTTGGAACCATTCTTCTGATGATCATTACTTTTGCTTTTATTCTTTATGCTGCTGTGAAATATATTCAGGAGCAGCATCATTTGCATCATTAAAATATCAACGTTGAAACCAATAAAAATCTAAAATAATTATACAGAGGATCAATCGTTGTTGAGCGATAAACAAAAACGTGAGACTTTAAGTCTCACGTTTTATTCGCCTGTTACACTTTAAATAGCTGATGCACAACGTCAATCTATTTAAAACACATGCAACCAGTCACGTTTATTATGAAAATCTGCCTGAGGACTACTATGCTGCATGGCATAGAACTGCTCACCTTGCGAGGTTTTTAAAACAGCAGATAAACCCAGGAACAAGTTTTCCCATTTCAGTTTATGTGTTGCCATAAAATCAGTCAGATCCACACTGACATTAAGACCATAATGCGTACGTTTGAGCTGGTTCAGCTCAATATCATCCGCAGCTTGCGGTGGCATATCTTCAGGATAACGGTATTCTTCGAATTGATAAGCCTGCCAGGCCTGAGAAGGGGAGAGATTAATCTCACGATAAAAATCTTCGCCCTGAACCCCAATAAAAATTTCAAAGCAGGTCTGTTCCCACAGGAAATCCTGACGGGGATGTGCCGTCACCATGTCGGGCCACAAGATGTACTGATTGGGATCACGGATCCAGAAGCCCACATTTAAATTGCATGGGCCTTGCTGTTCGATGGCGGCAACCAGAGAGATGGCCTGAAAACGGCGATCAAATGCGCTAAGTTCGTAACTTGCCATAAGTCCTGTACTTAGTTAGACAAATGAGCGAAACGGACAAGGTTGGACAATTTTTGGTTCTGTTTGGCAGCTTTCTTGTAAAGCAGTGCAATCTTACCAATAGTTTGAACCACTTCTGCACCAGTCGCTTCTGAAATTTCAACAATCAGTGCTGCACGCGCTTCACGATCTTCAGCTACGATTTTCACTTTAATCAGTTCGTGATCGTTTAAAGCACGCGCCAATTCTTCGATGACATTTTCAGTCAGGCCTTTGTCACCCAGCATAACGACCGGGTTTAAAGCATGTCCGATTTGACGTAAACGCTTACGTTCCTGAATAGATAAAGACGCCATGAGAGATAACCTGAATTTAAAAACGGCTTAGTATAGCAAAAGCAAAAAACAAACGCTGTAAATTATCAGGAAATAATCATTTCCAATCTGCCTGCCTAACAAGCAAAACTCCTAGATTTAGATACACATGTATACTGCAAAATATGTCTTTTTCACGTACAATTAATAATTGGACGTTTTTTTATTTAGAGAGTTATGGCTACACGCATTACCAACCAAAAGTTATCTAAAAGTAGTCGTGATTGGATGAGAGAGCATTTAGACGATCCTTATGTGAAAAAGGCACAAAAGGACGGATATCGTGCGCGTGCAGCATATAAGCTCTTAGAGATGCAAGAAAAGTACAAAATCATTAAACCCGGCATGACCGTGGTCGACTTGGGTGCAGCTCCCGGGAGTTGGTCACAAATCGCAGGTAAGTTGGTTGGCGACAAAGGTTTATTGATTGCATCTGACATTTTACCAATGGATGCATTACCTGATGTGACTTTCTTGCAAGGCGACTTTCGCGAAGAAGAAGTCTTCCAGCAATTGTTAGAAATTTTAGATGGTCGTACTGTAGACGTTGTAATTTCAGATATGGCCCCCAATACATCAGGTAATAAGGCTGTAGATCAACCGCGTCAGATTTACTTGTGTGAACTTGCACTGGATTTTGCCAATAAGGTGCTAGGCCCCAAAGGTCAATTTGTGGTAAAAGTTTTCCAAGGCTCAGGTTTTGACGAATTTCGTAAGCAAGTGGTTGATAGTTTTGATGTTCTGAAAACATCTAAACCTCTGGCATCACGTGCTCGCTCCAAGGAAGTTTTCCTGATCGGGCAGGGACGCAAGAAGGCTTTAAAATAAGTCTACTTGCCAAGTCGTTAAAAATTGTGCATTTTGTACGTTTTCAGATAATTGCAAGTTGATTTGCAGCTTAAGTATTAAGGTCATCCTGAACAGGGCATGATCAAATTAGATTGGAATGGGAATAAAGCTTTGAGCGATCTTTTTAAGAATGCCGTATTGTGGCTCGTGATACTGGGTGTGCTGGTGTTAATCTTCAGCAACGTCAGTGACCGCAATCAACCGACTACAATGAACTACTCAGAGTTTGTTGCCGCGGTCAATGCTGGCCAAATTAAACAAGTTGTGATTGACGGCGAAAGAATCCGTGGCGAAAAATCGAACGGTTCAGAGTTTGAAAGTATCCGTCCGGCAGTTCAGGATCCTGAACTGATGCCAAGCCTGATTAAAAATAATGTTGTGGTTGAAGGTGAAGCACCACAACGTCAAGGCTTGCTCATGCAGTTGCTTATTGCAAGTTTCCCTGTACTTTTAATCATTTTGTTATTCATGTTCTTTATGCGCAACATGGGTGGCGGTGCAGGTGGTAAAAACGGCCCAATGAGTTTTGGTAAATCTAAAGCCAAAATGCTGTCTGAAGACCAGATTAAAGTCACTTTCACTGATGTTGCTGGTTGTGACGAAGCCAAGCAAGAAGTCGTTGAAATCGTAGATTTCCTGAAAGATCCAACCAAATTTAAACGTCTGGGTGCGAGTATTCCACGCGGTGTGTTAATGGTCGGTCCTCCAGGTACGGGTAAAACCTTACTTGCCAAAGCCATTGCCGGTGAAGCGAAAGTTCCATTCTTTAGTATTTCAGGTTCTGACTTCGTTGAGATGTTTGTCGGTGTTGGTGCATCCCGTGTTCGTGACATGTTCGAACAGGCGAAACGTCATGCACCATGTATCATCTTTATTGATGAGATTGATGCAGTCGGTCGTCACCGTGGTTCAGGTACCGGTGGTGGTCACGATGAACGTGAACAGACACTGAACCAGATGCTAGTTGAAATGGACGGCTTTGAAGGTAATGAAGGCATTATCGTGATTGCTGCAACCAACCGTGCAGATGTACTGGATAAAGCACTTCTTCGTCCAGGCCGTTTTGACCGTCAAGTTGTAGTTGGTTTGCCAGACATCAAAGGTCGTGAACAAATCCTGAATGTACATTTGAAAAAATTACCTTCAGTGACAGGTGTGGATGTTAAGGTTCTTGCACGTGGTACACCGGGCTTCTCGGGTGCGCAATTAGCAAACCTGGTGAATGAAGCTGCTTTATTTGCTGCACGCCGTAACAAAAACACCGTCGATATGCATGACTTTGAAGATGCAAAAGACAAGCTGTATATGGGTCCTGAGCGTAAATCGATGGTACTTCGTGATGAAGAGCGTCGTGCGACGGCTTATCATGAAGCAGGGCATGCGATTGTTGCTGAAAGCTTGCCAGGTACAGATCCTGTGCATAAGGTGACAATCATGCCACGTGGCTGGGCTTTAGGTGTTACCTGGCAGCTGCCTGAATTTGACCAGACCAGCCATTACAAAGACAAAATGTTGAATGAACTTTCGATTTTGTTTGGTGGCCGTATTGCTGAAGAAGTCTTCATTAACCAGATGTCGACCGGCGCTTCAAATGACTTCGAACGTGCAACCAAAATGGCACGTGCGATGGTGACCAAATATGGTATGTCGGACAAACTCGGTGTCATGGTCTATGAAGAAGATGCACAGCAATCTTTCATGGGCAGTATTGGTAGCCGCAGTATTTCGGAAACCACACAACTAGAAGTCGATCGTGAAATTCGTCGAATTCTAGATGAGCAATATAAAATCGCACGCGATATCTTGGAAAGCAAAAAAGATATTGCCCATGCGATGGTGAAAGCGTTGATGGAATGGGAAACCATTGATCGTGATCAAATCCGTGACATCATGGAAGGTCGTGAGCCTCAGCCACCAAAAGTCTATGTTGCAGATAATCCTGTGATTGATGTAACGCCAGATGATGATCCGTTGACTCCTCCGCCATTGCCAGCGAACTAAGCTCAATAAAAAAACCACCTTCGGGTGGTTTTTTATGCTTGTCATTTTTGTCATATCTTTTTGAGTGTTATATTGAGCGATTAAAAATGAATACGAAAAATAAAAATGAATATGCCTGTTCTGGAATCCAGTGTTTATCAGCTTCGTCTTGAATCGTTGAGCTGGGAACATTTTTCTGATTTAGCCATCGCATGCGCTGAAGAAAATTTAGGCGAGATTTTATATAATTCAGTGCCTTATCTGCATAACTTAAAAAAATATTTTTCTCAGGCCTTTGAACAGCAAGCTCAAGGTGAACGGATGGCTTTTGCTGTCATCGATTTAAACTCCGGTCAAGCAATTGGAACTACCAGTTATCATGATATTAAGACGGAAATTCCACGTTTTGAAATTGGTTATACCTGGTATGCCAAGGGCTATCACAGAACTTATGTAAATCGCGCATGTAAGTATCTCTTGTTAAGACATGCTTTTGAAAGTTTAAACGTTCAGGTTGTCGGCTTTCGGACTGATCACTTGAATCTTCCTAGCCAGAAAGCGATTGAAGCAATAGGTGCCAAGCGGGATGGCATTATCAGGTGTCATATGCTGCGTAAAGATGGACACACTATTCGAGATAGCTACATCTATAGTATTTTAGAAAGTGAATGGTCAGATGTGAAAACATTATTACAAACTAAGATGATGCAATATTCCCGAAATAATTACTTCGAAATCTAGGTCCTGGCCTTATTCATCTTTGCTTTAATTAACTATCCATAAGACAATATCGGGGTTATTTTAAGTGAGTATTGAATCATGCAGCTGATGCCTTTGTTACCACATGTATGGACATTTGGTGATTTAAAATTGGACTTATCCCAGCCGCATGTAATGGGGATTCTTAATGTCACCCCAGACTCTTTTAGTGATGGTGGTCGGCATAATCAAAAAGAAGATGCAGTCGCCCGCGCACTGGAAATGATGGCTGAAGGCGCAACCGTCATCGACATTGGGGGTGAATCGACCCGTCCAGGTGCAGCAGCAGTAGAAGTGGAGGAAGAAATTCGCCGCGTGGTGCCTGTGGTTGAAGCTTTATCCAAACATAATATCATTCTCTCGATTGATACGTCGCAACCTGAAGTCATACGCGCAGCGGTTCGGGCCGGAGCACATATCTGGAATGATGTCCGTGCTTTGACTCGGCCGAATGCATTGCAGACCGCAGCAGAACTCAATATTCCAGTGATCATCATGCATATGCGCGGTGAGCCGACCACCATGAACAATCTGGATCAATATGAGGATGTCACTAAAGATGTGATACGCGAGTTATCCCAACGTGTTCAGGATGCTTTAGATGTTGGAGTAAAAGCGGAAAATATCATGATTGATCCAGGTTTTGGTTTCGCTAAAAATGCCCAGCAAAATTTAAAGCTGTTGCAAGAGTTTTATAAATTGACAGAAATGGGCTATCCGATTTTGTCTGCTTTATCACGTAAACGCTTTATCGGAGCAGTTTTGGATGGGGCAGAACCACAAGAGCGTGCAGTGGGTTCAGCAACAGCGCATTTGTTGAGTATTCAGCAGGGTGCATGTATGGTACGGGCACATGATGTTAAAGTCACAGCCGATGCGATTAAAGTCTGGCAAGCTATGCAAATGGTTTAAAAATCGAGGCTGGGAAATCCCTACATTGGCAATGTTGTTTGGCTTTTAAGCAACAATATGCTATATAGGCACGCTTAGATTAGATAGTCATCCTTTAGAGTGCCTGTAATGTTTGCAGATTTACTTCTCCCCATGTTCGATGATGAGTATTATCCCGATATTCTGGTTGCTGAAATCAAGCAGCACATCGAACGTTTTGCCCAAAAAGTCGCTAAATCAGGTTTGTCAGATCAAGAAATTTACCAGCTTGCCAATCTGACTGTGGCTGATATCAATATCATGAAACCTCAGTTCGAAGATCTGGATTCGTCTCTGGATGATACTGCCGCGGATTATATTGCCGAAGCCATGATGATGGTGGTGCAAGAGCACGGCCTGTTCGAGATTGAAATGGAAGAACTGATTACCAATCGTGAATGGTGATTTAAGAAAACCCTGCAGATGCAGGGTTTTTTTATTGTCTGTTCAAATAATCTTTAAAGCTATTAAAGCGAATTGAGCCGAGTAATTGTTGCTCTTCATTCATGCATTGCTGATAAAGGTTTTGGTAATAAGCCTGCAGATTCGATTGACCTTGAATCTGTTGTGGTGTTTTTGATTTGGATTGTTGATAAGCCCAAAAAGCCAGTTGTCGGAGTTTCTGCAACCTGATCTGGTCAATCGCACTACAGGAACTTTTAAATAAAGGTTCCAGGATGACCACCCCAAAGGAAGAAATCGCTAAAATGATCATACTAATGATGACCAGTACATCCGAATGAATCAGATAAAGGTTGAGCAATAAGCTCAGAAAAATTGGAATTTGCAGATAGAGACAATTTTGCAAACGCTGACTATAGGCTTTGGAGCTGAATTGTGCCTGATATTGTGCATGCCAGATATAAGGATAAAGCAGTGCCATCAGCACAATTAAGGTGACATTAAAGGCAATCGTGGCATTCTTGAAAAAATAATATTCCAGAAATACGGAGCTGAGACTACAGGCTACACAGACCAGAAGGGACAGTAAATTAATCGCGATAACAAACTGGATATTTTGCAAGGCATTAAATTTAAAGCGGCTATAACGCAGCTTAAGGAAAAAAGCGTCTGGATGACGTAATTGTAATGTAGCGAGATCAAAGTGTTTTAATTCTGACATGGGGATTTCGCGCTAAAAGAATAAAATTCAGGCACAAAAAAACCAGCCTAATGCTGGATTTTTTATTGCACCATTTTAATAAATATTAAAATGGTGCCCGAGGCCAGACTCGAACTGGCACGCTTTGTGGGCGGGGGATTTTAAATCCCCTGTGTCTACCGATTTCACCACTCGGGCATGTGCGCAATAATAGAGGACGAAATAAAGCTTGGCAAGCAAATTCAGAAATGATTGCTTTCTTTTCAAGCAATTCCGTGGTTTCTATTCTAAAAACCAGCAAATCAGCGTTTTTAAAAGTTAATATTTGCAGATCTTTAAGACGACCAATGAAAAATGATAGAGGGAACTATGAATTCTCATCCAGATAGCTGTCGACATCTAGATGCTTGATCGTTTTACAATATTGATGCTCATATTTCAGTAGCCGCGTATATAACCCGGCATAGTGATTTAATTGCTGTTTTAGTTCGGCATGCCGAGGATCATGGCTTGAATAAAAACGTAATTTTAGTCGGATCAGACAGGTTTTTTTATAAGCCCAAAAACAGATTTTACGTAATTGTTGTAGCTGATAGTGCTCAATATTTTTACTATTTTCCTTGAATAAATTTTCCCGATAAAAGCGCACAAAACCAAAGCTCACGCCAAAGAAGAATAAGCTCCACATCAGCAAACTACTTTGCATAAAGACCAGATTTAAGGCTTGTAGCAGAATCACAATAACCATCCTGATCGGAATATGCCGTAATAACTGATACAGTGAATAAGAAGAATGCTGAATCTGGTGCAGAATCAAGGTGAGACTCAACATCAGGAACAACAGAATGGCCAAAATGGCATAACTTTGCGCCTGAAATTCGCTGATTTGCACAAAAGATTGCTGTACCAGATCTCCTAACATCAAACTGATGGGAACAAAAATCATGGCGGCCAAGACCCAAGGAATTAAGAGCTTGGCTTTATCCCAGATTCCACGGATTTTAATCTGACTGTAAAACAGGTAATTTCCTTTAAATGCAGTCGGATATTGGCGCTTAAGTTGCTGCAGCAACAAAGTCACTTGCGTAGTGGGCATCATCCAGAGATTAATTTAATATATAGATGAAGCACTATAGTCGATTTTGCGCAAAATCGCAGAAGAAATGCAGTTTCAGGTCGCAGCGCTGTTTTAATCATGAAGATTTTAGTTTTTTAGCTACGAATTATGCGAAAATAGCCGATTCAAGATTTATTTTTTTAAGGACAGTTTATGACTGATCAATCTCCTCAGGCGTTAAGCGACATCGAAATTTTAGACATCCTGCAAAGTATGAAAAAGGATGAGCTAAATACTGAGGCGCAAGCAGCAATTCGTCAGGGTGGTAAAGCTGGTCGTCAGGAAGCGCATAAAGCAGCCTTAGTAGCATTGAATCAGTCATTTGAAGACAAGTTTGTCGAAGCGGTATCTTTGGCTTTGGGGCTGAATGCAGCACAAATCAAAAAAATCCGTTATAAAAAAGACCGAATCCGTATTTTAAAAGCGCGCGGTATCGATTATATGGCGATTGATGGTGCTGAAACTGCACAGGTACTGTCACAAATTGCCCAAGCAATTGTGCGTGAAGATGCCATTGTCACCCATGACCTGCACAATATTTTTCCGTTCTGGAAAGAGGGCTGGCCAATGGTGCAATTCGATAATGCTTATAAAATTTTAGAAGATGATATCCAGATTCACTATCAAGCCGTTCTTGAGGCTTTATTAGCGAAAATCTAAGCTGTAACTAGATATAAACAAAAGCATCTTCGGGTGCTTTTTTTAATCACGATACATCAGTGCAATCAGCCAACTGATGGGCAAAATAAATAAACGCCACCAGGTAATCAAGGGCCAATAAAAATACTCTCCAAATCTCAAGGTGGAGTCGAATCCTTGACGACGACGTTCATGCGGGGAGGGAATAATGAAAACCGTTAAAACCATCAGAATGATGGCTGCAAGTATAAGCAGGGGATTCTGCTGTTTGGCAAAAAAGAAGTAAAACAAATACAGGGCTGAATAAAAAAACAGACATGCCAATAATGCAGAAATATTCATCACTCACCTTATGATTTTTTTCTTAGAATAATTTTTAAATATAGGAATAAAAAGAAGAACCAGATTAATCTGATTCTTCCTGAATAACTGAATTGGTTTCGAGCAGGCGGGTTACCAGTAACTGGTCAATTTTAAAATGATCGACATCCACCACTTCAAACTTATAAGCACCAAATATCACGGCATCTGCAGGACGTGGAATCTTGCGTAATTTATACATCATGAAGCCAGCGATGGTTTCATAGTTCTCATCATCAGGCATTTCATCAATTTCAAGCGCATGCTTGATATCTTCAATCGGTGTACTGCCTTCAATCAACCAGGAATTATTGTCACGTTTAATAATTTGCTGATCTGCTTCAATAGGCGTCACCCAGTCACCCATCACGGTAATCATAATATCGGATAGGGTAATCACTCCGACTACCAGCGCATATTCATTAATGACGACGGCAAACTTTTCCTTGGTAGAGCGGAAACGGTCCAGAACTTCCGATAAGGTCAAAGTGTCAGGAATGGTCAACACATTACGGATGGTATTTTCATTGAGCTGCAGCAGCGACTGGTTGTTCAGAATACGCACCAGAATGTCTTTGGCATCGACATAGCCAATCACACTGTCGATGTCATTGCTACATACCAGAAACTTGGAGTAGGGATATTCTGCCAGCTTTTGCCGAATACTTTCTTCCGGTTCATTCAAGGTGAAGAACACCACATTTTCACGTGTGGTCATACTTGAAGGTACGTTACGCTCTTCAAGTTCAAATACATTTTCAATGAAATGGTGTTCCTGCTTCTGGAGTACACCGGCCTGTGCACCCGCATCCATCACTGCAGAAATATCATCAAAAGTAATATTGTCATCACGGATGGTATTTACTTTAAACAGACGGAACAGCATGTTGGCAATCGCGTTAATAAACCAGGCCAAAGGTTTACAGACTTTAATGAAAATCTGAATTGGCTCGATGACTGAGACTGCGATCTTTTCTGGCGCAATCATGGCTAGACGTTTCGGCATCAGGTCTGCAAATAAAATAAATAAAGAAGTGACGACCGTGAAGGAGAGCGCAAAGCTGATATTTTCAGCCCAAGGTCCCTGGTAAAAGCGGGAAACGAAATTATAAATATAAGGACGGAAGGCGCCTTCACCTAAAATACCGCCGAGAATGGCGACTGCATTTAAACCAATTTGAGAGGCTGCAAAGAAATCCGCAGAATTTTCTTGTAGATCTAAAACTTTTTGAGCGCGATGATCACCCGACTCAGCCAGAATTTTGAGTTTGACTTTGCGGGCACCTGCGAGGGCGATTTCAGTTAAAGATAAAAAACCGGCCCCCGTGATGAGTATTAAGATAATCACGATATTTTGTAAGAGGCTCACAAATCCACCTGTGGATGAATAGTATCTTGGGATATTTTTAACACAAAAAAAGACTTGAGGTGTAACAATGACATCTCAAGTCTTCGAAGTATAATCTTAAAAAATAAGAATTTAGAAGATTTTGAGTTTAATAATGTGAAAATTGAGAATTATTGCTCAGGAATTCACGGTTTTCTTCTTCAATCATCTGGCGGGCGACATATAAAATCAGCTGACGTAACCAGCGATGCGCCGGATGATGATGCAATAAAGGACACCATGCCATTTTCAATTCAAATTCAGGAATATAAAACGGCGGATCTTTGAGAATTAAATTGTGATTCTTGGCTTGCAAACGTGCAATGCGTGAAGGCAGTGTTGCGACCAGATCGACATTGGCAGCCAATAATCCCGGCATTTGATAGTGACGGGTAAAGACTGAGATTTTACGTTTCTGGCCAATACGTTCTAAAGCCTGATCGATCCAGCCTAAACCGGCCTGTTTTTCAGGATTTACCCCGAAGCCAACACCCATACCGGTTTTGGAAACCCAGATATGCTGTGCATCCAGGTAACTTTTAAGGTTTAAGTTGCTTGCGGCAGGATGCTTGTTATTTAAAAGGCAAGAAAAGCTGTCACGCCAGACCAAAACCTGATGAAAACTTTGCGGGATTTCATTAAAACGGTTGATTGCCAGATCGACCTTGCCTTGTTCCATGTCACGATATGACACGTCACTTGGCGTCAGGAAGTCTAATACCACGTTCGGTGCTTCTGAACGTAGGGCTTTAACCAGACGTGGAACCAGCGTGGCTTCTGCATAATCCGAGGTCATGATCCGGAAGACACGATTTGAGGTATATGGACGGAACTCGGTACGTGGTTCCAGGATCATCGACAGATCAGCGAGCGCATCTCGAATGCGGGGCTGCAATTCTAAGGCACGTTCAGTGGGTGTCATGCCTTCAGAAGAACGAATCAGGAGGGGATCATTAAATAAATTGCGTAATCGGCGTAAGATGTTACTCATGGCAGGCTGGGTAACGCCCAGTTGTTCTGCTGCACGTGTGACATTTTTTTCGCGAAGAAGTACATCAAGATAAATTAATAGATTGAGATCGACCCGCTCCAGATTCATAAAAGAAATACCGAGAATAAATACAAGAAATTATGAAGATTATGCCATAATTGCCGGGCCTTGTGTAAAGCGTCGATGAAAAAAGCCATGTGCTCACTGATAAAGTTTACAAAATTAACACAGGCTTAAGCTCCATTATTCAAAGTGTACATAAGAGAAAAGATGCACGTTAAATAGAATATCATTTAGCCTTTTTATAGAGGGAAATGAAAACCATCTTTTCGCTTTAAAAGAACATGAGAAAGGCTGTTCTTACGTTCAGTATTTGAGTGAAAAGTACACTAAATCGAGAATTCATCAAGTTGAATAAATCATCAAAGATCAGTATTTTTTAAAGATAAAAGGGCATAAACCCCATATCCAGACTTAAGTCTAATGAATTATTTTTAAGCAACATGTGGAAATTTTATCCATTTTTATTTTTAAATAAATATATATAAAACATAATCTTAATTTAATCTATCAAGATTGTAATAAGACTTTGATCTACTCATTTTTTAAATAAATACTGAAGATTCTTGCAGACTATTGGATTAATTTTCATAAGCCCACTAATCTTTAGCTATCCCAACGGATCGTCGAAAATCTGAACAAGTCATTGAGGGTGTGATTTGAGCGGTTCGTTGCAGAAAAATCCTAATATTATTACAGGAATATATCATGACTACATACCAAACAGCGATTGATGCAATCCGCGAATTAAAAGCGAAATTCGGTAACACTTGGGCAGACATCAGTCCTGAAGATGCTGCGCGTATGCAACTTCAAAACCGTTTCAAAACTGGTTTAGACATTGCGAAATATACAGCGGCAATTATGCGTCGTGATATGGCTGCTTATGATGCAGACTCTAGCAAATACACTCAATCACTAGGTTGCTGGCACGGTTTCATCGCGCAACAAAAAATGATTGCGAACAAAAAATACTTCGGTACAACTGAACGTCGCTACATCTACCTTTCTGGTTGGATGGTTGCAGCGCTTCGTTCAGAATTCGGTCCACTTCCTGACCAATCTATGCACGAAAAAACGTCTGTTCCTGCATTGATCGAAGAAATCTACACATTCTTACGTCAAGCTGACGCGAAAGAATTAAACGACTTGTTCCGTGCACTTAAAAAAGCACAAGAAGCGGGCGACACTGCTAAAGCAGCTGAAATCACTTCACAAATCGACAACTTCCAAACTCACGTTGTGCCAATTATTGCGGACATCGACGCTGGTTTCGGTAACGAAGAAGCGACTTACTTACTTGCTAAGAAAATGATCGAAGCGGGTGCTTGTGCACTACAAATCGAAAACCAGGTTTCTGATGCGAAACAATGTGGTCACCAAGCTGGTAAAGTAACAGTTCCACACGAAGACTTCATCGCGAAAATCCACGCTCTTCGCTATGCATTCCTGGAAATGGGTCTTGACGACGGTATCATCGTTGCACGTACTGACTCTGAAGGCGCTGACTTGACTCAAAAAATCCCAGTGGTTAAAGAGCCAGGCGACATCGCTTCTCAATACATCAGCTACTTAGATACAACTGAAATCGACATTTCAGAAGCTCAAGAAGACGAAATCCTGATCAAGCGTGATGGTAAACTTCACCGTCCTAAACGTCTTGCTTCTGGTCTATACCAGTTCCGTGAAGGCACGCAAATCGACCGCGTTGTACTTGACTGTGTAACTAGCCTACAAAATGGTGCTGACTTGCTTTGGATCGAAACTGCGACTCCAAACGTTGCTGAAATCGCTCACATGGTTAACCGTGTACGTGAAACAGTTCCAAATGCGAAACTTGTTTATAACAACTCGCCTTCGTTCAACTGGACTTTAAACTTCCGTCAACAAGCATATGACCGTTGGGTTGCTGAAGGTAAAGACGTTTCTGCTTACGACCGTGCTAAGTTAATGAGCGCTGAGTACGATGCAACTGAACTGGCTGCTGAAGCTGACGAAAAAGTTCGTACCTTCCAAGCTGATGCTGCTCGTGAAGCGGGTGTGTTCCATCACTTGATCACACTTCCGACTTACCACACAGCTGCGCTTTCTACTCATGAGCTTGCTCAAGGTTACTTCGGTACTGAAGGTATGTTGGCTTATGTTGCTGGCGTACAACGTAAAGAAATCCGCGGCGGTATCGCATGTGTTAAACACCAAGCAATGGCTGGTTCTGACATCGGTGATGACCACAAAGAAATCTTCGCTGGTGACAATGCATTGAAAGCTGGTGATGATTCTAAAAACACAATGAACCAGTTCAGCGCTTAATCCGCTTAATTGATTCACCAAAAAACCCTGCATCTGCAGGGTTTTTTGTTTGGAAAAATGCTATTAATAAATAGGGAAGAGCAATCTCAAGAACGTGCTCAAGAGGGATAATCCATAATTTCTCCATGATTGGTTTTTATCGCAGTTTTATGTGTTTAATTCTTGCATTCTAGTGCTATGTCACTGAATATTTGGATATAGCATGCTTATGTTCTGCATCAATTTACCCCCTATTTAATTAAAAGTGACCCGGATTTATGCTGTCTAAATTTTTTATCCACCGCCCGATCTTTGCTGGGGTACTGGCGATTGTTGTCATGGCAATCGGCCTGTTCGCAGTGATGAACCTGCCAGTGGAACGTTATCCGGACATTGCCCCGCCAAGGATAACGGTGGCAGCAACTTATAGCGGCGCTTCTGCGGAAACTGTGGAAGAAAGCGTGACTCAAGTGCTGGAACAGCAAATCAAAGGCATTGATCATCTGCTGTATTTCAGTTCGAGTAGTGATTCTTCAGGACGCAGCCGGGTCAGCATTAGCTTTGAGAATGGTACCGATCCGGATACTGCACAGGTGCAGGTACAAAATGCGATTAATGGGGTACTAAACCGATTACCGGAAGATGTACAACGCCAAGGTGTCAATGTCTTTAAATCGCTTGGCGATACTCATATGGTGATTAGCCTGTATGATGAGTCGGGGCGCAGCAACAATATTGAACTTTCCGACTATCTGATGACCCATCTGGAACAGGACATTTCCCGGATTGAAGGCATTGGTGAGGTGGATGTTTTTGGTTCACAATACGCGATGCGAATCTGGCTGAATCCGGCAAAATTAAAACAATATAACCTGATGCCAAGTGATGTGCGTGCCGCAATAGAATCCCAGAATACCCAGGTCGCTGCAGGTGCGATTGGTGATCTTCCAGCCATAGACGAGCAATACCTGAATGCCAAAGTTACTTCGGGTTCACGGCTAAAAACTGTAGAAGAATTCCAGAATATTATTGTCAAATCGGATCGTGCCGGCAGCTTTATTTATTTGAAAGATATTGCCCGGGTAGAACTGGGTGCTGAAAATTATCAGTCTTATAGTACCAATAATGGTTATCCATCAGCAGGTCTGGGTATTTCACTGGCCTCAGGGGCCAATGCCATTGCCACCTCTAATCTGATTAAGGCTGAAATTGCCCGTATTTCCCAGCAATTGCCTGAAGGCTATAAAATTGCTTACCCACGTGACAATACGCCTTTTGTACAAGAATCAATTAAAGAAGTGGTCAAAACCCTGATCGAAGCCGTGATTTTGGTCATCATTGTGATGTTCATTTTCTTGCAGAATTGGCGTGCCACTTTGATTCCTACCGTGACTGTTCCAGTGGTGATTTTGGGTACGATGGCGGTGCTGTATGCACTGGGGATGAGTATCAACACTTTAACCTTATTTGCGCTGGTTCTGGCGATCGGCCTGTTGGTAGATGATGCGATTGTTGTGGTGGAAAACGTTGAACGGCTGATGCATGAAAAGCAACTGTCCGCCAAGGATGCTGCTCTGGAATCCATGCAGGAAATCAGTGGAGCACTGATCGGGATTACTCTGGTTTTGACCGCAGTCTTTATTCCGATGGCATTTTTTGGTGCATCGACTGGCGTGATCTACCGCCAATTTTCTATCACTTTGGTTGCGGCGATGTCACTGTCCTTAATGGTGGCATTGATTCTAACCCCAGCATTGTGCGCGTTTATTCTAAAACCGAATCCTAAACCGGCAAAATGGGCGTCCTGGTTTAACCAGAAACTGGATCATTTAAAACATCGTTATCTGAATTTGTCTAAACTCACGATCCAGCGTCAGGCAATCTGTTTGCTGCTGTTTGCCGGATTGATCGGTGTGTTTGCACTGTTCTATCGTTCCTTGCCGACCAGTTTCTTACCGAGTGAGGATCAGGGGATCTTAAGCTTGCAAATCAAATTGCAGGAAGGCGCCCCCATGAAAAATACCATTCAGATCGGTGAAGAAGTCCGTAAGTATTTTCTGGATCAGGAACAAGCCAATGTCAATCTGGTGATGATCCGTTATGGGCGAAATTTCTCTGGAACTGGTCAGAACCTCGCGACCGGTTTTGTAGCGTTGAAACATTGGGATGAGCGTTCCGGTCAGGACAATACTGCACAATCGATTCGTGAACGGGCTTTGAAGCATTTCCAGAGTAATCGCAATGCACAAATTAATGTGTCCATGCCAGCTTCAGTCAATGGTCTGGGACAAACCGATGGTCTGGATTTCTGGATTCGAGATATCAATGGCAATGGCCGGCAATATCTGGAACAGCAATTTAAAGCGCTGGAAGCTCGGGCGGGCAACTATACAAGCTTTGAAAATCTGGGCAAGCGTTCTAATCCTGACAAAGCAGAACTACGTGTCAATATTGATCAGAAACAGGCCATGGCCAACGGCCTGACTCAATCGGCAATCAACAGTACTTTATCCAGTGCTTGGGGCGGCAATTATATCAATGACTTTATTGATCGTGGTCGGATTAAACGGGTGATTATGCAGGGTGATGCTGAATTCCGTTCCAAGCCGGAAGATCTGGCACAGTGGCATGTACGAAATGACCAAAATCAGATGGTGCCTTTTAGCAACTTCTCGCAAGTGGGCTGGAGTGGTGGTCCTGAAGTGGTCAACCGCTTTATGGGGTATACCGCATTGCAAATGGAAGCCGATCGGGCCAAAGACAGCAGTTCCGGCCAGGCCATGCAAGATGTGGAAGCTTTAATTGCCGAGCAGGAAGGGGTGGATGTGGTCTGGAGCGGTCTTTCTTTCGAGGAAAAACAGTCCAATAATCAGGCGATCTGGCTGTATCTGATTTCAATTGGTTTTATTTTTCTTTGTCTGGCGGCTTTATATGAAAGCTGGAGCATTCCAACCGCCGTGATGTCAGCTATTCCACTCGGGATTGGCGGCAATATTATTTTCAGTTATCTGGCTGGTTTCCCGAATGATATCTATTTCCAGATTGCCTTGCTGACTACCATTGGTCTGTCCTGTAAGAATGCCATTCTGATTGTGGAATTTGCTTCATTAGCGCAGCAACAAGGTAAATCGGTAGTAGAAGCCGCACTAGAAGGTGCGTCTTTACGTCTACGTCCAATTTTGATGACTTCTTTGGCCTTTGGCGCAGGGATTTTACCGCTGGTCTTTGCTACAGGCGCTGGTGCGGTGAGTCGTCAGGAAATTGGCGTGAGTGTATTTGGTGGTGTCATTTTTGGAACATTGCTGGTGCTGATTTTTATTCCATTTATGTATGTTTTAATTCGTCGACTCATCATCAAAAAATCGCGTGCTTAAAATAAAGGAAAACTCTAGAGCTGAAAAATCCCCGTTTATACGGGGATTTTTTTATCGCCAAAACTCGTCCAATGACTGGTTGCGTTTTCAGCATGGTGTGAAAATTGCTATAAAAATCATCTATTCATACAAGAATGTGTCGTGAGAATGCATCTGATGGGGATTTTTATTCATGTTGTCACACTTTTTTATTTATCGACCTAAATTTGCAGCCGTCATCGCCATTATCATGATGGTATTAGGAATTTTTGCACTGCAAAAAATTCCGATTGAGCATATGCCGAATATGGACGCACCTGCGTTAGGGGTTTCTGCGGGGTATCGTGGTGCATCTGCGGAAACCGTTGAGCAATCGGTCACGCAAATTTTAGAACAAGCGGTGAAAGGCATTGAAGGTTTGGAAAGCTTTCAGTCCAACAGTAGCGTGGGACGTGCAAATCTGACACTGTCGTTTGAGCAAGGAGTAGATCTCGATCAGGCACTGTTGCAAGTGCAAAATGCGGTCAATGGTGTGCTAAGTCGATTGCCTGAAGAAACCCAGCAAAATGGAGTGGCTGTTTATAAACAAGGTTATGATCAATTTGCATTACTGAGTTTATATGATGAATCAGGGAAGGCGACACCTACAGAGCTTGCTGACTATTTAATGGTGCATGTTGAACCGCGTTTTTCCCGTATTGACGGGATGGGTGAGGTGGAGCTTTATGGCGCAGGCTATGCGATGCGCATTTGGCTCAATCCACATAAACTGCGCCAATTTAATCTGATGCCGAGTGATATTCGCAATGCAGTCGAGGTACAAAATGCATCACTTGTGTCTGGTTCTATTGGTGGATTACCGACAGCACAAGATCAATACATGAATGCCAAGGTTAGTGCGGGATCACGTTTAAGTAGTATTCATGAATTTGAAAAAATTATTGTGAAGACAACAGATTCAGGTTCGGTCCTGTACTTGAAAGATGTCGCACGTGTTGAGTTGGGGGCAGAAAGTTATAACCATTTAAATTATACCAACGGTCATTTATCCGCTGCGTTATCGATCCAATTGGCGCCACGGAGTAATGCCATTGCGGTTTCAGAGCAGATGCAAACGGTATTGAAAAATGCCCAAGCCAATTTGCCTGCACATTATCAATTGCGTATGACCATGGACAGAACCCCATTTATTACCAGTTCAATTGAACAAGTCGCGAAAACTTTGGTCGAAGCGATGGTACTGGTGGTTTTGGTGATGTTTATCTTCCTGCAAAACTGGCGCGCCACTATTATTCCTGCAGTCACGATTCCGATTGTAGTTTTAGCCACATTTGCGGTGCTGTATGTACTGGGAATGAGCTTAAACAGTTTTACCTTGTTTGCCCTGATTTTGGCGATTGGCCTGTTGGTCGATGATGCCATTGTGGTCGTGGAAAACATTGAACGTTTAATGCATGAAGAACATTTGGATGCTCAGGCAGCAGCTTTAAAGTCAATGAAGGAAATTAGCGGTGCATTGATCGGGATTACGTTGGTCTTAACGGCTGTATTTATTCCCATGGCATTTTTTGGCAGTATGACAGGGGTCATCTATTGTCAGTTTTCCATCACGTTGGTCGTGGCAATGCTACTTTCTTTATTGGTAGCACTTATCATCACCCCGACATTTGCAGCGCAACTGCTAAAGCATCAACCACATCAACCAAAATGGGCAAAGCGTTTTAATCGTGGCATGAATAAGCTCACCATGCGTTATCAAAAGCTCTCTGCACGTAGCATGCAGTTTAAAATGACGATGTTGGTTGTATTTAGTATATGTGTTTTAGGCTTTGGCTGGCTTTATAAAACCCTGCCCGAAGGGCTGATGCCAACGGAAGATATGGGCTTTGTCATGGGGCAAATTGTGATGCCGGGCAATGCCCCACGTTCTGAGATAGAAAAAGTGGGGCGTGAAGTCCAGGACTATTTAATGCAGCATGAATCTGAACGCATCCAGAGCATTGGGATTTGGTATAGCGGAAACAATGTTGGGGTTGGGCCTTATCGTGGTCAGCTTTTTGTCGTATTAAAGGACTGGGCAGCGCGTAAAAATCCTGAAGATAATGTCTTTGCCATTGTAGATCGTGCACAAAAGCATTTTGCCAATCATGCCAATGCCCAGATTTTCTTTATGGCACCTTCTATGTCAAGTAATGGACGTGTGGTCGACTTCTGGTTACAAGATCTAGATTCACGGGGCAGCGAGTTTTTACAGCAATCCTTCTCTGAGATTGAAACCCGTGCCAAAGCAAAATCATCGATTGAATATTTACAACTTGATGTACCCAAAGAAAGTGCCGAGCTGAATATTAAACTGGATATAGAACGTTTACTCAAATATGCCGTACCTCAGCAAAGTTTTAACAGTACGTTGGCTGCGGCTTGGAGTGGTACCTATATCAATGACTTTATTGATCGTGGACAAATCAAACGGGTCATCATGCAAGGCGAAGCGGAGTTCCGTTCTAAACCTGAAGATTTGGCACATTGGCATGTCCGCAATAGCACAGGCGAAATGTTATCGTTTAATCAATTCACTACGCTAAATTGGCAAGGTGGACCGAATAGTATCAATCGTTATATGGGCTATAACGCCGTGCCTGTATATGCAGGTATTCCCAAAGATCAATTTTCGAGTCAAACCATGCAAGATGTCGAAGCTTTAGTCGATGAACAAGACGGAGTAAATTTGGCTTGGAGTGGAGCCGCACTAGAAGAAAAACGCAGCAGTGGGCAAGCTATTTTCTTGTATCTAATTTCGATTGCCTTTATTTTCTTATGTTTAACGGCACTCTATGAAAGCTGGACGATTCCTGCTGTGGTGTTGACCGCGATTCCTCTGGGCGTAGGAGGAAGTATTCTGTTCTGTGCCTGGTTTGGTTTTGCGAACGATATTTACTTTCATATCGCCTTGCTGACGACTATCGGTCTGTCCTCTAAAAATGCAATTTTGATTGTAGAGTTTGCTGCACAAGCAGAGCGGGCAGGTCATACTCCGGTTCAGGCCGCGATAATGGCTGCGGGCTTACGCTTGCGTCCTATTGTCATGACTTCCATTGCATTTGCAGCGGGCGTACTGCCTTTGATGTTTGCCATAGGTGTCAGTGCAATCAGCCGGCAGGAGATTGGCAGTAGTGTTTTTGGTGGGGTGCTATTTGCCACTGTCCTGGTACTGCTGTTTATTCCCTTTATGTATGTATTGATCCGTGGTCTGATGATTAAAAAAACGGTTTCTCAATCAGTGGTGATAGAGCATCCATCTTTAGAAAGTGAACAAGCCTGACTCAGTCAGGCTTTTTTATGGCTAAATATCGAGGAATTGATTTATACAAAAAATATCGTCATATTGCAGCATGATCATTAAAATTATTCACATGAAAAATTAGGATACAGGTATCAGGACAAACATCTCTTGAATGCCAGACTTTTATAATGAGCTGCTTATGCCGACAATTTCAGAAAAAATCCAGCATATCCAACAACAATTACATTCTGAAAATCACGACATCGCTGTAGGTTTACTCAGTCAGCTGAATGTCGCCGATCAGGCGCGCATTTTAAGTCGTTTAGATGCTCGGCAACAGGCCCGAATTTTAAGGGAACTGAATGAACCAAGCTTGGTCTATGCTTTTATGCCCCTAGGGCAGCAGTTAAACGTGGCACAGCACTTATCTATTTCAGAACTTGTTCCCATTCTGGATGCAATGCCTTCTGATGATTTTGTCGATATTTATAAGCAGTTTTCGCCGCCGCTACAGCTGCAATTGATGAGCGCATTATCTGAAGAATCCCAGCAGACACTCAAAGATCTGGCCATCTATCCGGAAGGCACGGCTGGGGCCATGATGAGCTCAAGTTTTGTGACGCTATCACCTGATTTAACCATGGATGAAGCGATACAGGCTTTACGTGTGGTGGCCGCCGGGCAGGAAACCCTGTATCTGATTTATATTGTCGATGCAGAAAAACGGCTGATCGGTGTGATTTCCCTAAGGCAGATCATTCAGGCCTTACCTGAGCTGAGCATTGCCAAAGTGATGCAGCGTGACGTCATTTCTGCCCAGGTAACAGATGATCAGGAAATTGTGGCTAGAGCCTTGGCCTATTATGATTTTATTGCCTTGCCAGTGGTTGATGCCCAGCAAAAACTCTTAGGAATTGTCACCTATGACGATGCTATGGACATTGTCGAAGCCGAAACCACGGAAGATATTTTAAAGTCGGGTGCAGTGACGCCGTTGACTGAATTGAGCCTTAAAACTGCCCCGATTTTGATCCTGTATCAGAAGCGGGTCTTTTGGCTGGTCATTCTGGTTTTTGGCAGTTTGCTCTCTGGAATCGGCATTGCACACTTTGAAGAGATCATTGCCGCACATATCGTACTGGTATTTTTCTTGCCACTTTTGGTGGGCAGTGGCGGGAATGCCGGTTCGCAATCAGCCACCTTGATGGTGCGTGCCTTGGCCACAGGCGATGTCGAGTTCAAGGACTGGTTTAATTTGCTCAGTCGCGAATCTCTGGTGGCACTGTGCTTAGGCGGCACTATGGCGATTGCTGTATCCATTCTGGGTTATATTCGGGGAGATGTCATGGTCGCTGTGGTGCTGGCTATCAGTATGCTCGGGATTGTGTTGATGGGCTGCCTGATCGGCATGAGTCTGCCTTTTATTTTAAATAAACTCAAACTTGATCCTGCTAGTGCTTCGGCGCCGTTGGTGACTTCTATCTGCGATGCTACCGGTGTGATTCTGTATTTATTCGTTGCTTCCAAATTATTGTTTTAATTCACAGATTGATACATCAGCGTAGAAAAAATACTTTATGCTCAAGAAAATCAGCATTATTTCTGGAATAACCTATGCCTGAGCCTGGACAAAAAACAAAACTAAGTCAACAAGAGGTGATACGTCTGGAACGTGATCTGGCCAAGTTTGCCAATATGATGGACTCCGTGGTACGTATTCCATTTACCAAGCAAGGGGTGGGAGCAGACGCGGCTTTAAGTACGATTCCGGTTGCGGGAGATATTGCCGGTTTTGTATTGACCTGTTATGCCATTCATAAGGCCAAACAGATCGGGGTGCCGAGTGCCAAACTGAATCCGGTGGTGAAGATGGCGGCGATCGATGCGGTAGTAGGATTTATTCCGGTGGCGGGCACGGTCTTTGATATTTTTATTCGGCCCAGTCGCAAGGCGCTCGATGTTGTGCACTTGCATATTCGTGAGGAATATCAGATTAGCAGCGACCGGCATGTAGTGCACCCATTTTTGCATGAAAGTCTGGAACGTAAACAGCAGCAATCTGCATTCTGGCGCAATCCCGTGGTGGCCTGGATCTGGATTCATATCCCTGATATTTTAGGCACTTTATTCCTGATTGTATTTGTCTTCGCGATCGGGTGGGGTGCTATGGCGCTGTATCAATGGTTCAGCCAATGATAGGTCAGCTAAAGAATAACTAAATCCAATAAAAAAAGCCTACAATTGCAGGCTTTTCTTGAATCAAAACTAAAGTTTTACTTAAGCACAATCTAGTTGTTGCAATGCAGCGACACGCTGTTCGATGCTTGGATGCGTCTGGAACAATGCAGCAAGGCTAAAGCCTTCTTCTTTACCCGCAGAAATCGCAAATGCTTTCATTTCTTTCGGCATGGCATCTGGCATTTCAGATTCTGCCTGTAAGCGCAGTAATGCTGAAATCATAGCTTGTTTACCTGCCAGACGTGCGCCTGCTTCATCAGCACGGTATTCACGGTGACGAGAGAACCACATCACAATCGACGACGCCAAGATACCGAACACGATATCCAGCACAATAGTAATCACGAAATAGGCAATACCCGGGGCTTCACCTTCTTCACGACCAAAGACATTGCGGTCAATAAAATCACCTGCGACACGTGCGAAGAACATCACGAAGGCGTTCACAACACCTTGGATTAGTGCCAGAGTGACCATGTCACCATTGGCGACATGACCAATCTCATGCGCCAATACTGCACGAAGTTCGTCTTTGTTCATACGCTCAAGCAAGCCAGTTGATACCGCAACGAGAGCATCATTTTTGTTCCAGCCGGTGGCAAAGGCATTCGACTGGTAAGAGGGGAAAATACCCACTTCCGGCATTTTAATGCCTGCACGCTGAGAAAGTTGTGCAACTTCTTGGAGCAACCAGGCTTCAGCTTGGTTACGAGGTGCATTCGGGTCAATCAGTTCAGTACCCGTGGTCTTTTTCGCCATCCATTTAGACATGAACAGGGAAATCATTGAGCCGACCATACCGAACACAAAACAGATGACCAACAGGTTGCCTAGATTCAAGCCACCTGCGCCATGGTAACTACCGACACCGAAGAGTGACAAGATAATGCCAGCTACAACCAGTACCGCGAGGTTGGTTAGCAAGAACAAACCAATCCGCATCATTGAGAAATCCTCTTATTACAGAAAAATAATCTGATTATTAAATGTAAATCATTGAAATCAATATGCGGTGAAATCGAGAAGAATTCAAGGAAAAAATAGCATTTGGCTACAAAAAAAACAGGATATTTTTTGTGCAAATTGAAACATAGGTCTTTAAAAACAAAGCTGTTTAGGAGCTATTCACTTAAATATATTTTTGCAGATGCTGACGCATTCGCGGTGGCATATGAGCCTGCCGGTGCATCGGTGAAACTGCCATCCGCTTGAGCAATGATCTGACGCTGATACTTGGCAGCCTGAATATTGGAAGCTGTGGTAGTTTCAATCGAATAATTGTCAGAACTGGCAATCACACGGCCAGTACCAGAAGATGCTGTATAGGTAGAACTAGTATTGCCAATTCCCTGAGCATATAAGTTCTGATAACGGCTGCTGACACGACGGACATAGTCCTGAGTTTCACGAAACGGTGGCACGCCCTTATATTTGGCGACATTACCTTCACCGGCATTATAGCCTGCCAGTGCCAAGGTGGTGTTGCCATTAAAACGTTTCAATAACCAGGCCAGATATTTGGCACCTGCCATAATATTCTGCTGCGGGTCATAAGCGTTGCTGACATTAAAACGACGGGCAGTCGCCGGCATGAGTTGCATTAAGCCCTGTGCACCGACTGGAGAGCGTGCCTGCACATTAAAACCGGATTCGGTATGCATCACAGCTTTAATCAAGCCTTCAGACACGCCATAGGTTTGTGCTGCCTGACGGATGATCGAGTCATAGGCATTTTTATTTTTACTATAGCTAGGTAACACGGAAGCTTCACTCGAGCCCCAGTTACTATAACTATGAATATTGCTGTCGGGATAATAAGTTTTCTTTTCTACCTGCAGGTGATTATAGCGACTTTTCTTATTGGTCAATAAAGTACTGCCATTACTGTCGCGTAATTGATAGATCGTTTGACCGGCATAAGCAAAATGACAACAGCTTGCCAACAGCAAACCACTGATCCCATAACGCCCCAAAACATACACATTTATTTTCATTGTTTATATTAAGTAAACACAAGCGAGAAAAATTCAATAAAGAGTTTAACAAAAAATTACGGAATGAAAAGACTTGTGCGCTGCATTTATAAACGAGTTTGTAAATGCAAGTCATTTTTTACATTTTAGCAGTAGAAAAAAAAATATGATTTAATTTAAAACCTTAGGCTTGACAGGGTTAACTATTTGATTTTTATAAATAATTAAATTGATCAAAAAATGATCAATTCAAAGAAAAGCCTTATCTTTTGAGCCGGACAAGTTGTCAAGTCTGTTTCAATCCACAAAGTTATCCACAGCTTTTGTGGACAACTGTGGAAAAGTCCAAAAGATAAGCATCTTGACTAAAAAATGAACGCAATCGTTCAATATATCAATCTAAATAAAACATGAAAATGAAACTAATAAGACATTTTCATGAAAATAAATTCTTTTGATGCGATAGCGGTCCGAATCGGCTAAAATTGCGCGGTATTTTTTTTATGGGTTAATCTCGTCTATGTACTCGCCAGTTGAGTCCGAACAAGGATTTAATTTCAAACCTGAACTGCCAACAAGCTCAGCCTACTACCGTTTGTTGAAGAAGCTTCGCCGACAGGTCGGACATGCCATTCGTGACTTCAAGATGATTGAAGAAGGCGATAAGGTCATGGTGTGTATTTCTGGTGGTAAAGACAGTTATACCCTGTTGGATATCCTGCTACAGTTCAAGCGCATCGCACCGATCAATTTCGATGTAGTGGCTGTGAATCTGGACCAGAAACAGCCAGGCTTCCCGGAAGATGTATTACCTCGTTATTTAGAAGAAAATAACATTCCGTATTACATTTTGGAAAAAGACACCTACAGCATCACCAAAAAGTTGACGCCTGAAGGTAAAACCTACTGTGCAGTCTGTTCGCGTTTGCGTCGTGGTTCTTTATACGGTTTTGCGCAGGAAATTGGTGCGACCAAGGTTGCCTTAGGCCATCATCGTGATGATATCCTGGCGACTTTCTTCCTGAACCTGTTCCATGGCGGCAGCTTGAAAGCCATGCCACCAAAACTGTTGTCTTCAGACAAAAAGAACATTCTGATTCGTCCACTGGCCTATGTGGAAGAAAAAGACATCATTAAATATGCAGAAATGCGTCAATTTCCAATTATTCCATGTAATTTATGTGGCTCTCAGGACAACCTGCAGCGCGCAATTATCAATGACATGTTACGTGATTGGGATAAAGCACATCCAAAACGTCTGCACAGCATTTTTGGCGCATTGCAAAATGTTTCGCCATCGCAGCTGGTCGATCGTGAATTATTTGATTTTGAAGTGCTGGACAGCCAGCGTGAATTCGACTTCAAAGGCGGTGATTCAACTGAAGAAGCTGTGGAAGGCGAGAACCGCCGGATCAATATGGTCAATCTGGGCTTTGCTGCAGACTAATTTTAGAACGTGTAGACATCAGCCTGCGGGTTGATGTCTGCTTATAAACATAAATAAAAATAGAACTACAAAAATTGAACGGCGCGTACAAAATTCGTTAGCCTTTGCGCTAATGATCATGATATAACAAAGCACAAGCATAATAGCTTCAACATGATGTCGTCTGGATAGTCGACACAAATGAACAAATAATTTGAGGAAAGATCATGCCTGCTTTTTTAACTGATGATTGGTTTTCAACTGTAGAAACTCTAACTGCGCAAGCTGGCGATTTGAATTTGCCACCAGCTTTGGCGAACCTTGCGATTAATTTGGTTGTAGCGGACACTACAGGTAATACTGAACTATCTTTAGATGGTGGGGCAATCAAGAAAGGTTTGTCTTCAAATGCCAAAACCACGCTGAATATGGATGGCGAAACTCTACGTAAAGTTTTCCTGGAGTTTGATATGGCGGCTGCGATGCAGGCCTTTATGACGGGTAAAATTAAAGTACAAGGTGATATGTCACAATTGATGGCACTTCAGACTGCAAAACCAAGTCAGGAACAAAAAGATTTGTTCAAGAAAGTACTTGAAAATACCACGGCTTAATTCTACTAAGACATTAGCCTGAATAAAGACGAAAAAAGCTTACCCTGAGGTAAGCTTTTTTTATGGCATTTTGATTAATGCTAAGGTTTTAGCTTAGATATTCACCAATTGTGGTGTGGTCTTGATATGTTCCAAATAAGCACGAATGCGGGTCACATATTGTACCGCTTGACGGTAGCGACCATTATTGGCTTTATTCTGATCCAGATAGGCATATAAGTTCACCCAGTTATTCGGGTTCTTGCCTTGCGACTGAATGCGCTTTTGCAACTGATTCACTGCACCTGGGCCCATATTATAAGCTACCAGTGCAAACCAGTTCCGATCTGGAAAAGGAATATGATCATAGCGACTAAGCATTTGATCATAATACTTGGCACCACCCTGAATGCTTTGAGCAGGATCGGTACGGTTACTCACGCCCATGGCTTTTGCTGTACTGTTGGTCAGCATCATCAAACCACGCACACCCGTCGGAGAAACTGAATTCGGTTTCAGATAAGATTCCTGATAACCAATGGCCGCCAGTAAATGCCAATCCAGGTCATACTGCTGCGCTGTCTGTTTAAAACTCGCTTCATAGATCGGCAGACGGTTGTTCAAATCACGTTGAATGGTGGTCCAGGATTCCTCTTTCACCACATTCTGATTATAAAATGAAGCAAGCTGCTTGATGGCACCACTTTGTTTACCTTTGCAGACAAAAGCACTGGCCGTCTGGCTCAAAGGATCTGTAGCAGATTTAAATACCAGGTTTAAATTGGTATTCAAGCCATTACTCGACAGAATCGATTCATCGCCACAAGTGGCCGAGAACGACGTCAAACGCTTGTTTTCAATGGTGCGTATATCAGTAGTCGTCATAGCCAGATTGGCTTTACCCTGAGCAACCCACTGTAGGGCAGTCTGATTATCAGGAACGATTTTAAAATCGAGTTTTACATTCAGATTGTTGGCATAGTTACGAACCAGATCATAACCGAAGCCATGCAGATGTTGTCCATCCTGGAATACGGTAGTCGGATTTTCAACCGCAACCACGGTCAACTTATTGCTATTGACCACATGATCAAACTGAAGTGTGGTCTTACTTGCATTGATACTGTGTAGGGGAATAAATGCAGTGCTCAGTACAAGTGCTTTCAAAGGGAGAGAAGAAATTACAGATCTTAGGCAAAGCCTCGACCCAGTGGATGAACTACTGTGCATGTTGTCTCCGCTACAAGTAATTTATGCCCTAAAAATCACAGCCAACAAAGCCAGAAATTTTAACAGTTTGATAAATTCAATAAGGGTTGGGCAGTCATGACGTCATTCAAAATGACAAGAGATTTAAAGATAATTATGTAGAAAAACTACATAGATTAAAAAGTAAGCATTTCCGGAAGTTGCTGGCATATTAATGATCTGAAAAACGATTGTCAAATTTTGTACACAAATTATTTTTAAAAATAATTTTAAGATATTGAAATATAAAGTTAATTTTTTTGGAATTTTACCATTGTGTTAAAATGGTAAATAAAATAATCTGTTTGTAAGTTAAAACACTGAAAATATGATCAGCAAGACGTATGAAATCCAACTTAATCACCCGTGCTGGACACGATAAATTGGTGGCAGAACTTAAAAATCTCTGGCATGAAGAGCGCCCTGAAATTACCAAAAAAGTGAACTGGGCCGCCAGTCTTGGCGACCGTTCTGAAAACGCAGACTACCAATATAACAAGCAAATTTTGCGTAAAATTGATCGACGGGTCAGGTATCTCGGCAAGCGCCTCGAAGAACTGAAAATCATCGATTTTTCCCCGGAGCAGGAGGGTAAGGTTTATTTTGGTGCTTGGGTGGACATTGAAAATGAAGAAGGCGAACAAAAAACTTTACGCATTGTTGGTGTAGATGAAATTTATGATCATCATCCGCAACATATTTCGATTAGTTCGCCGATGGCACGCGCGTTATTGGGCAAGCAGGTCGATGATGAGGCCGAGGTATTGACCCCCTCCGGCAAGAAACTCTGGTTCATCAATTCAATTCGTTATGAAAAGCCAGAAAATTCAGCAGATTAATGGAATTGATTTTATTTTGTGCAGTTGATGCAGTGAAAGCATAAAAATATTTGCCAAGCGTGATTTTTGTTTATATCATGTCGGCCATGGAAGCGTGGCAGAGCGGTTTAATGCACCGGTCTTGAAAACCGACGAGGGTGTGAGTCCTCCGTGAGTTCGAATCTCACCGCTTCCGCCAAATTTTAAAAACCCAGTCAATTTGACTGGGTTTTTTTATGTCTCAATATTTTTTCAGTTGTTGATCTACTTGATGCTGAATGTGATTATTTCTCTCATCATTCTCTACTGAGTTAAATTCAACTCAAGATCATTGCAATACTAAAATCTTTGAATGAAAATACTCAGATTGGCTTTGATTTCGGATGATTTTTAGCTGAATAAGCTGCTTTTTATAGAAGTTTCGCTAAATTTTATTGCCAAAAATCTAATTTATTTATATGATGGCGGCCAAGGAAGCGTGGCAGAGCGGTTTAATGCACCGGTCTTGAAAACCGACGAGGGTGTGAGTCCTCCGTGAGTTCGAATCTCACCGCTTCCGCCAAATTTTAAAAACCCCAGTCGAAAGATTGGGGTTTTTCTTTTTAGGCTGCAGATCTTGAATATTAAATTCTTCAGTCCTGAACTTAATTCATAAAATCTTGAAAAATGGACGTATCGGCCAAATATAGAGTCAGAGGCGTCAACGCGCTATCATACGTCCAAGCATCATATGGATCTCATTATGAAAATTGTCGCAGATGAAAATCTGGCATTTACCGATTATTTCTTTTCCGAATTTGGTGACATTCAACATCGTGCAGGGCGAACCTTAAGCGCAGATGATGTCAAAGATGCCGATAGCCTGTTGGTACGTTCAGTGACTCAGGTCAATGAAGTACTGCTACAGAATAGTTCGATTAAATTTGTGGGTAGTGCCACCATTGGCACAGATCATTTGGATATTGCTGCATTAGAACAGCATGGGATTCAATGGAGTAATGCGGCCGGCTGTAATGCGCAAGCGGTGGCTGAATATGTCATTACTGCATTATTGCAGGTACGTCTTGAATTACTCGATGCCAATGCGACATTTACCTTGGGTATTGTCGGTTTGGGTAATGTCGGAACCCGTCTGGCTTATATGGCGAAACTTTTGGGCTGGCGTGTGATCGGTTGCGATCCTTTTGTGCAAAGAGAGCAGGTTGATCAAGTCGAATTTCATGAATTGCTGCAACAAGCAGATGCAATTTCGATTCATGTTCCTTTAACCAAAACAGGCGCATATCCAACCTATCATTTATTTAATGCTACTGCATTGGCAAAAATGCAGCCTGACGCGATCTTGATTAATTCAGCACGTGGGCCAGTCATTGAAGAGGCCGCGCTAATCCAGGATATACAGGCGACACATCGAACCGTGATTTTGGATGTTTTTGAGCATGAGCCGGTGATTTCAGCAGAACTTCTGGATCTGGTCACCTTGGTGACTCCGCATATTGCCGGTTATAGCCTGGAAGGCAAAGCGCGCGGTACCCAGATGATCTATGAAGCTTTTTGTCAAACTTTTGGTTTTGCAGCCAATAAACAGTTTGAATCCCAGCTGCCTATCTGTGAGCAGTTTTTTCAGGGGCAGGATTTAAAAATGGCATTGCAACAGCATTTATCCCAAATTTATCACATTGCTCGTGATGATGCCAATCTACGTGCCTGTCTCAAAGAAGGCAAAATCGATCAGCAAGCCTTTGATCATTTACGTAAAACCTATCTGCTGCGTCGTGAGTGGGCGGCACACGGTGGGCCGAAGGCATGACGATGACGTATCAACCCACTTGTGACCTTCAGGCCATGCACGCGCGGGCGACCTTATATCGTCAAATCCGTCAGTTTTTCGCTGAGCGCGATGTCTTAGAGGTGGAAACACCGATTTTGTCTCAAGCCGGTGTGACCGATGTGCATTTAGCCTCGGTACAGGCACAGCGCCATGTGCTGGGTAAACTGAATACACATTATTTGCACACCTCACCTGAATTTGCCATGAAGCGCTTATTGGCCAGTGGCTCTGGACCCATTTATCAAATCTGTAAAGTCTTCCGTGATGATGAACATGGGCGTAAGCACAATAGCGAATTCACCATGCTGGAATGGTATCGTCCGGGATTTAGTTTAAAAGATTTGATGTTTGAAGTATCTGATCTGTTGAATGTGACCTTGAAAGCACGTTTTGGCGAAATACGTCCGACCATTTTGAGTTATAAGCACGCGTTCATGGATCGTCTGGATCTCAATCCGCTTCAAGCCACTTTACAGGAACTGAAAGACTGCTGCCGCCGCGTCGGTCTTAATCTGGATCTGGGAAATGACCGTCTTGGCTATATTGACCTGTTATTTTCACATATGGTTGAACCGAGTCTGGGGTTTGATACCGCAGTATTCCTGACCGATTTCCCCCCTGAAATGGCTTCTTTGGCTAAAACCCGAATCGATGAAGAGGGTGAACTGGTCGCCGCACGTTTTGAGCTGTATATCGAAGGTTTAGAATTGGCCAATGCGTATGATGAGCTGATTGATGCTGACGTATTGCGTTCGCGCTTTGAGGCAGATAATGCTGAACGAGCCAAACTGGGCTTGCATGTCATGCCCATCGATGAGTATTTACTGGCGGCTTTACCGAACATGCCAGAATGTTCAGGGATTGCTTTGGGAATTGACCGTTTGTTGATGATTGCAACCCATCGTATGAAACTGGAACAGGTGATTACTTTTCCGGCAGATATTTCCTGATCCAGCGGATTCGATATTTCTTAATTGTTTTTGTGATAAAGAGAAATTAAGCTATTAAAAAAGCACCCGAGGGTGCTTTTTTATTATTCAACCGCTACGGTTTGTTGCGCTTTGAGCTCACCGAGTGCCTGAATCCGCCGTTCAATCAGCATCTCGCCAATATCTGGTCCCTGAATATCGGCAGGCAGGTCTTGTGCCTTGATGGCACGTACGGTCTGCATGGCATCAAGGACGTATTGTGCTTGTGGATAAGCACGATCTTCCAGACCTAGACGGCCACGTGAATCACATTCACACGCCTGGACGAAAGCTTCGACACGTTCAGGGCGACGTAACACATCCAGACGTTGCAATAATCGCCATAAGGTTCCCGGCTTAAGATTAAAGGCCTGATGGCATTTCAGATGCTCTTTGCACACCGCCAAAGCCAGCTGCCTAGTATACGTTGGCACTTTTAAGCGGTCACACAGTTCATTCACTGGCTTGATGCCACGTTCTTCATGCATGATATGTCGCGGTAATTCTTCAACTGGTGTCAAAGCTTTTCCTAAGTCATGCACTAAAACGGCAAAACGTACATCCAGGCTATAATTTTGACGACATGCCTGCTGCAAGGACATCATCGTGTGAATGCCGCAGTCAATTTCCGGATGATATTCAGGTCGTTGCGGAATGCCATATAAGGCGTCAATCTCAGGGAAGAGTACCTTTAAAGCACCACACTCGCGTAATACTTCAAAATACACATCAGCATGACGTTCGGATAATGCACGGGAAGTTTCTTTCCAGACGCGTTCCGGTGTCAAGGCATTTAATTCACCCGATTCAGTCAAGCGTTGCATTAACGCCAAAGTTTCATCGGCAATCACAAAGCCTGCACTGGTATAACGGGCAGCAAAACGGGCTATTCGCAGTACGCGCAATGGATCTTCGATAAAGGCATCGGAAACATGACGTAGAATCCGGTTTTCCAGATCCTGTTGACCACCATAAGGATCATAAACCTGGCCGGCATCATCCATGGCCATGGCATTAATGGTCAGATCGCGACGAATCAGATCCTGCTCCAGGGTAACGCTGACATCGGTATGAAACTCAAAACCATGATAACCGGCGCCAGATTTACGTTCGGTACGCGCCAGTGCATATTCTTCTTTTGTTTGGGGATGTAGAAAAACAGGGAAATCTTTGCCTACGGGCTGATAGCCTAAGTCAAGCATTTGCGCGGGAGTTGCACCAACAACCACATAATCTTTTTCGTGATAGGGGTGTCCGAGTAAATGATCTCGAACTGCGCCGCCTACTAAATAAACTTGCATGAAAAAACCTCTATTCTTAGAAGCATCATGCTACAGAATAGAGGTTTTCTCAAGTTAAGAAACGAGGCTGATGCGTCGTTATCTTGTCATTGGCTTAAAGTGCATCTTGTTCCGCTTGCTGGATTTCTGCAACAGTGAGTGCGGTCATGTTGATTACACGACGCGTAGTCGCAGTCGGCGTCAAGATGTGCACAGGTTTCGCAGCACCCAACAGAATTGGACCAATCGTTACGTTGTTGCCTGAAGTTGCCTTTAACAGGTTAAACGAGATATTGGCAGCATCCAGATTCGGCATGATCAGCAAGTTTGCAGAGCCTTTGAAACGTGAATTCGGGAATGCAAACTGACGAATGTTCTCATCCAGTGCAGCATCACCGTGCATTTCACCTTCAACTTCCAGCTCAGGCGCGATTTCAGACAGGATGTCATACACCTTACGCATTTTTTGCGCGCTGGCATCATGCTGGTCTGAACCAAAACTTGAATGAGAAAGCAGGGCAATACGTGGTGTCATACCAAAACGGCGAACTTCTTCAGCAGCCAGAATGGTCATTTCAGCCAGCTGTTCAGCCGTTGGATTGGTATTGACATACGTATCGGCAATGAACAGGTTACGGTCTTCAAGCATCAAGGCATTCAAGGTAAAGAAAGTGTTATGACCATCTTTCTTGCCAATGATGTTGCTGACGAAGTCCAGGTGAATGTCGTAGCTTGAATACGTACCACACAGCATACCGTCTGCCATACCATGTTTCACAAGCATCGCTGCGATCAGGGTAGAGCGGCGACGTGCTTCACGCTGTGCATATTCAGGCGTTACACCCTTGCGCTGCATAATGTTGTAGTAATCGTCTGCAAACATTTCATAGTTCGGGTTCTTTTCCTGATCAACAATCGTGATATTCACACCATCTTCAAGACGTAGACCCAATTTTTTGATGTTGGCTTCAATGACAGCTGGGCGACCCACCAGAATCGGGATTGCCAAACCATCATCTACCGCAATTTGAACTGCGCGAAGTACACGCAGGTCTTCACCTTCCGCATAAGCAATACGTTTAGGATCAGATTTAGCCTGTTCAAAGATTGGTTTCATCATGAAGGCAGAGTTGTAGACAAACTCAGACAAACGTTGACGATAATGCGAGAAATCCGTGATTGGGCGTGTTGCAACACCAGAATCCATTGCAGCTTGTGCTACAGCAGGTGCGATTTCTAGAATCAGGCGTTGATCCAGTGGGCCCGGAATCAGGTATTCACGACCAAATGACGCCGATTTTTCACCATAAGTCGCTGCATCAGCTTCAACGTGTGCCATACGTGCAATTGCATGGACACAGGCAATTTTCATTTCTTCGTTAATGGTGGTTGCACCAACGTCTAGCGCACCACGGAAGATGTACGGGAAGCACAGTGCGTTATTCACCTGGTTCGGATAGTCAGAACGACCAGTCGCCATGATCACGTCATCACGAACTTCATGCGCATGTTCAGGCAGAATTTCTGGATCCGGGTTCGCCAAGGCAAAGATGATCGGATCTTCAGCCATGACCTTGACCATTTCTTTGGTCAAAATGCCCGCAGCAGAAAGACCAAGGAACATGTCTGCACCCGCAATCACGTCACCGAGCTGAGTAGCTTCAATGTCTTGTACATAGGCTTTCTTAGATTCATCCAGGCCTTCGCGATGTGTAGTCAGCAGACCGCGTGAATCGGCAACGATGATATTCTCTTTTTTAGCACCCAGAGCACAAAGCAGATTCAAACAAGACAGTGCAGCAGCACCCGCGCCTGAAGCCACGATCTTGATATCTTCAATTTTTTTGCCGTTGATTTGTAACGCATTGAGGAGCGCAGAACCGACAATGATCGAAGTACCGTGCTGATCATCATGGAATACCGGAATATTCATGCGTTCACGCAATTTTTGCTCGATATAGAAACACTCTGGCGCCTTGATATCTTCAAGGTTAATCCCGCCAAAAGTCGGTTCTAATGCAGCGACAATATCCACAATTTTGTCTGGATCATTTTCAGCAATTTCGATATCGAATACATCAACGCCAGCGAATTTTTTGAATAATACGCCTTTACCTTCCATAACAGGTTTAGAAGCCAAAGGACCAATATTACCCAGGCCAAGCACGGCAGTACCATTGGTCACGACAGCAACCAGGTTACCACGAGCCGTATACAATGCAGCAGTTGAAGGGTCGCGTTCAATCTCAAGACATGGTGCAGCTACGCCAGGCGAGTAAGCAAGGGCCAAGTCACGTTGGTTGACCAATTGTTTGCTTGGTGTAACGCTAATTTTCCCCGGGGTAGGAAATTCGTGATAGTAAAGGGCCTGTTGCTTTAAAGATTGTTCGTCCATCAGTCTCTCGATCGTTGTAAAGATTACCCGGTCAGCGGGCAAAGAATTTATTTATGTTCCTGAATATACCATTTGTTAGCCAGTTCGGACAGACAAAGACGGCCGTTTTTCCAACAAACTTATTGTGGTGGGGTATGGACTTAGACTTGGGGTATATAAGTCTGATGCGTCTTGTCTCGCACTAAATAAGCGGTTGCATCCTGCTCAGGAAGCGGTTTGGAAAATAAGTAACCTTGGGCAATATCACAGTCTAAATCACGTAGATATTCTAGCTGCTCTTCAGTCTCGATCCCTTCTGCGACCACAGTCATGCCCATGGCTTTACCCATGGCCACCATGGCACTGACAATCGCTGCCTGTTTGTTTTCCCCAATCTTGCAAACAAAACTGCGATCAATTTTTAGAGTATCAATCGGAAAATCAGCAAGATAGGAGAGAGAGGAATAACCTGTACCAAAATCATCCAGAGCAATATGAATATGTCGCTGTTTAATCTCATTCAACAGATTTTTGACCGCTTCCGAATTTTCGATTAAAGAAGATTCGGTAATTTCCAGCTCCAGACTGGCGCCAGAAATATGGTTATCTGCAATGGCTTGGTCCAAATCATCGAGCAATTGACCACGACGCAATTGCTGTGCCACGATATTGACTGATACACAAATATGATTAAAGCCCAGATCATTCCATTGGCGAATCTGTTTAGCGGCCTGCTGGATCACTAGGCGGCCAATGTCTGAAATCAGGCTGGTCTGTTCCGCTAAGGGGATAAACAGCCCTGGTGCAATAATGCCTTTTTCTGGATGGTTCCAGCGAATCAGCGCTTCAAAGCCATAAATGCTTTGATCGCTGAAATTGATTTTTGGCTGATAATACACCATCAGTTCATTATTCTGGATTGCTTTGCGCAAATCACGTTCCAGGAAAACCCCTTTGTTCTGTAAAGCATTATTTTCACTGGAATAAAAGTGAATAGTATTGCCGCCAAGATTTTTGGCTTCATTCAATGCCTGTTCGGCGCAATTATTTAAATAATCCAGCTGACGGCCATGATCAGGATAGAATGCCACGCCCATGGACAGGGTAATCACATGATCCTGACCGTAAATATTGAATGGTCTGCTAAAGGCCTGAGCGATGCGTTCACAATGGTGTTGAACTGAAGGGCGAATATGTGAGATTTCATAGAGAATCGCAAAATCATCACCATTTAGATGTGCCACAAATAGCGCTTCTGCATTGGTCATGCGCAGCCGCTGCGCCACCTGGCGTAAAAGTTCATCACCGCCGTTATTGGACAGGTATTCATTCAATGGCCGGAAACGGTCGATGTTAAGCCGAATCACAGCCATCTCTTTAATCGAGTCTTTTTGCGAAACCAGATATTGATGCAGCTGATAATTATAATAAAAGCGGTTCGGTAAGTCAGTCAGCGTGTCATAATTTTCCAGATAGGACAGGCGCTGTTCCTGTAATTTACGTTCAGTCAGATCTGATACGATACCAATATAATGAGTAATCCTGCCTTCATCATCAGTCACGGCATTAATATGCAGCCATAAGGTCGACTCTTTACCAGACAGAAATTTTGCATAAACCTCTCCATCATAAGAGCCAATCTTTTGAATCTGTTTGACAATATTGGCCTGAAAAGTACGTTGCTGGGATTTATTTTGCACTGCAATATCAAATAAGGATTTACCGATAATCTCGTCACGCTCAAAACCGCTCAAGTATTCGTAGTGAGGATTGACATCGATATAATCTAATTCAGGATTCAGAATGAAAATCCCTTCCGCAGCCTGTTCCAGTACACTGGCCACCAGCTTTAAACGTTCTTGAGACAGACGTTCCTGCTGGATATCACGACGGATGCCCACCATACGCAAGGGTTTTTTATTTTTAGGATCACGACTGATCACCCGGCCAATATCATGTACCCAACTCCAGCCACCTTCACTGAGCTTGATCCGGTAAGTGGCATCATAGCGTTCAATCTGGCCACGCAGATGCTGCTTCATATTGCGCTTAAAATAGGCCAGATCTTCAGGGTGAATCAGATACTGTAATTGCAGATGATGATCTTTGGAATCGCGCAGAATCTTTTCGTCTTTATGATTGGTTAAGGTGATGCTGCGCTCTTGAATATTCCAGTCCCATGGCCGAATACCGGCAATTTCATGTGCAAGTTTTAGATTCTGCTGCTGATTCTTCAGGTCATGATTGATCTGTTCAATATCATAGGTACGTTCCCGTACTTTTTGCTCCAGCAATTGGTTACTGAGCTGTAATTGCTGTTCAATATCTTTGGATTTATTGACTTCAGTTTTGAGTTGCTGGCACAGTTCATCAGTCCAATGCACTTGCTGTTCTGCATTTTTCACCAAAATATCATTTTCCGCATACAGACGTGAGGTGCGGCTGTGAATTCGATAACTACTTGTCGCGCACAGCAGAATCACTATGAGCGCAAAGTTTAAGGCCAGACCAAAAAAGGGATTGGAATGACCGACATGGTCAAGCTGCGACAGTAAAAAAGGGAATAAGGACGGCAAAAAGACCAGACAAAAATAGCTCAGTTTCTGGGTCAGGTAGGTCAGGCCAAATGCTTGGCTTACAATCAGCAACAAGGCAGACAAGGTCAGTGCTTCAATATCTTCAAATACAGGATTGGCCTGCGGCAAATAGTAATAAATTGTATAAATACCGGCCGCGATACAGCTTCCGACTGCAAGGCTCTGCATCTGTAACCAGCGGTGCGCGCTTTTCTGATTATATTGTTCGGGTTTGAAATACAGCGTATTCACCAGCCAGCACATGCTGACCAGAAGTTCTGTCAGAATAAACCAGGTATTAAAATACGTATTAGAAGGACTATATTGAATGTGATAAATACAAAAAATATAGAGGCAAATCACCATGATACTGAGCAAAAAATAGCGACTATGGCGAAGCGTATTCGCAATTTGAGCATCATGCAAATGCTGCTGAATATAGTCGTCCTGATTATCAACCATGTGATTCAATGCCTGTATTCATCCTAAACGGTTTTCGTCCTTGTGCATTGTTGTTATAAAAACCCCAGGAAATGTGTGAAATCAATTAATAAGTATTTGTTATTCTTTAGTCGAGATTAGATGTCTTAAAAATAAAAATCAACAAAATTAAAGACAAATTTTTACCCATCCGATGAACTAAAGCACATAATTCAAAATTGACAGGGCAACAACAGGAGCAGTTTCGGTACGTAGTACACGCTCGCCGATACACCAGTTGAGAAAACCTTTCTGGTTTGCGGCACTAATTTCTGCCTCACTCAAGCCACCTTCGGGGCCAATCAGCAGGGCAAGATCTAAAGTCGCATCTGCCAGTACATCTGTTTCATCTTTATTGGGTGCTAAAACCAGTTTGGTGTTCGGAAGTTCAGTATCCAGCCATTTTTCAAGTGACATGGGCGCTAAAATTTCAGGCACAATGTTTAGACCACATTGTTCACAAGCCGCAATAGCAATGCCTTGCCAGTGATCCAGCTTTTTCTGGTCGCGATCATACTTTAAACGCATTTCACAACGATCCGAAGTCAGCAGCTGAATTTCGGAAACGCCCAGTTCGACTGCTTTCTGAATCGCATAATCCATACGGTCGCCTTTACTCATCACCTGACCGAGCAAAGCCTGGAACTTTGGTGTGCGATTGGCAGGATTAAATGCATTGACCGAGACGGTGGCTGATTTTTTATCAACCTCGGTTAAAGTCACGTCATATTCGCCACCCTGTCCATTGAACAGGGTCGCGCTTTCACCGACTTGCGCGCGTAAAACCTTTACCCAATGATGAAATACAGTTTCCGTAAGCTCAAGGCTGACATCAATAGTTAAATCAGCATCTATATAAAAACGTGGCATTGATCGTTCTACTCAAAAAATCGGTGAAATAAAGGGCTTAAGCTAAACCAAGATCGGTGACCAGCTGACGGGTCGGGTCAGTAGTATTCATGGTGTAGAAATGCAAGCTTGGCGCACCACCTGCAAGTAGACGCTCACAGAATTTAACCACAACTTCATGGCCAAAGGCTTTAATGCTGGCAGTATCGTCACCATAAGTTGCCAGTTGCTTGCGAATCCAGCGTGGAATTTCAGCACCGGTACCATCAGCAAAGCGAATCAGGTTGCTGGAATTGGTAATTGGCATGATGCCTGGCGCAACCGGAATATCGATTCCTGCTTTCTGGATACGATCTACAAAGTAAAAGTAAGCATCTGGATTGAAGAAGAACTGGGTTAAAGCAGCATTGGCACCAGCTTGTACTTTTTCAACAAAGTGCTGGATGTCTTGATCAAAGCTTTCTGCCTGTGGATGCATTTCCGGATAAGCTGCGACTTCAATTTTAAAATGATCGCCTGAATGTTCGCGGATAAAGCGAACCAGATCAGCGGCATAGGGTAATTCACCCAAACCGACCTGACCAGAAGGCAAGTCACCACGCAGGGCAACAATACGGTTAATGCCTTGAGATTTGTACAGGTCTAGAAGTTCAGCAATACGCGCTTTGTCATCACCAATACAAGACAGGTGAGGGGCAACAGGTGCGCCTTTGCCATTAAAGTCATTGATAGTAGACAGGGTGCGTTCACGAGTGGAACCACCAGCACCATAGGTCACAGAGAAGAACTCTGGATTTAAGAGTTGTAGCTCTTGATGCACAACTTTGAGTTTTTCCGCACCTACATCAGTTTTGGTCGGGAAGAATTCAAATGAAATTGGAATCTGTTTAGACATGTTCAAATCCTTTTTATAAATACTTGTAATTTTGGATTGCCCTCATCCTAACCTTCTCCCAAAGGGAGAAGGGACTTCCATTACGATAGTTAAAGTCTTTAAAACTTACCCTCTAACTATTTTCACAATAGAAGTTTCCCTCTCCTTTTAGGAGAGGGCTAGGGAGAGGTAAAAACAAAAATTAGTATTTATAAGCATCAGACTTGAATGGACCTTCAACTTGAACGCCTAAGTAATCCGCTTGTTCTTGAGTCAATTGAGTCAAGACACCACCGAAACCAGCAACCATCGCAGCAGCAACTTCTTCATCTAATTTCTTAGGAAGAAGTTCTACACGAATTTGTGCAGCTTTTTCAGATTCTGGAAGATCAGCAAATTTCTCAGCGAATAAATGCATTTGACCCAATACCTGGTTGGCAAATGAACCATCCATAATACGTGATGGGTGACCAGTCGCATTACCAAGGTTCACCAAACGGCCTTCAGAAAGAAGGATCAGGTAATCATTTTCATTTTCTGAACGATACACCTGGTGTACTTGAGGTTTAACTTCAACCCACTTGTAGCCACGTAGGTAAGCTGTATCAATTTCAGTATCAAAGTGACCGATGTTACAAACAACTGCACCAGCTTTTAATGAATCAAGCATTGCAGCGTCACATACGTGGTAGTTACCTGTTGTAGTTACGATAAGGTCAGTGTTTTGAAGAAGGTCAACATTGATGTCTTCTTTCTTGCCAGTTTGCACGCCATTTTTGTATGGAGATACAACTTCATAACCGTCCATGCATGCTTGCATTGCACAGATTGGGTCAACTTCAGTTACGCGTACAATCATGCCTTCTTGACGAAGGGATTGTGCAGAACCTTTACCTACGTCACCGTAACCGATTACAAGCGCACGACGGCCAGATAAAAGCATATCTGTACCACGTTTGATTGCATCGTTCAGTGAGTGACGGCAACCGTATTTGTTGTCGTTTTTAGACTTGGTTACTGAATCGTTTACGTTGATTGCAGGAACTTTTAAAGTGCCATCACGAAGCATTTCGTACAGACGTTGAACACCTGTCGTTGTTTCTTCAGTTACACCGTGAATTTTTGCAATCACTTCTGGATATTTTTCATGAACAAGTAGCGTTAAGTCACCGCCATCGTCAAGAATCATGTTGGCATCCCAAGGCGTGCCATTTACATTGATTTGTTGTTCAAGACACCACATGTATTCTTCTTCAGTTTCGCCTTTCCAAGCAAATACAGGAATGCCCGCAGCAGCGATTGCAGCAGCAGCATGGTCTTGAGTTGAGAAGATGTTACATGAAGTCCAGCGAACTTCTGCACCCAATTCAACCAGCGTTTCAATTAAAACGGCAGTTTGAATGGTCATGTGGATACAGCCGAGAATTTTCGCGCCTGCAAGCGGTTTTGCTGCTGAGTAGCGTTTACGCAGACCCATTAGGGCTGGCATTTCAGCTTCAGCAAGTTTAATTTCTTTACGGCCGTAATCAGCAAGTGAAATATCAGCAACTTTATAATCTGTAAATGAAGCAGTAACCGCGTTCATCAGGATCTCCTAGGAAAAAATAGATTGGATCGTTCTGTTCGCGGATGCCGTTGTTGATCAGAACGAATGTCTGACCGATGGTCGAGCCTAGCGATTTTACATTTAGTGCCTGTAAAACGTCGCAGCATCCCTCGACTAGCGCAGTATTGTACTTGGATTCTATGAATGAGCCAAGTTGAAAAAAGATAATATTAATTGTTTTCTAAGTTTTGAGTTTTTAGTTGATCAAAAGCCTGTCAGCCTGTAGGCATTAAAATCGAATATTTTCTATTTATTCTTTTTTTGATTCTCCCGCCTCACAGGGGAATAAGCACGATATTTAATTTTATCGTCATGATTATGCGTTTAAAAAAGCCCATCATTTGACGGGCTTTTCGTTTTATTTAGCTTCTTGCTCAGCAGCATCCGCTTTTTGGGTCCAGAACTCAGCTAGTTCTTCATCGCCATCTACACCTAAACCGTTCGCATAAATAAAAGCAAGATCGCGCATGGCCTGAACTTCGCCCCATTCCGCAGCCTGTTTGACTAAAGAAATCGATTTCTCTACATCTTTTTCAATCACATCACCACGACGGTAGAAACCGGCCAGCTCTAAAGTCGCAGCAGGGTGCTTCTCGATATTGGCCTTGCTTAACCAGTAATAGGCTAACTCAAAGTGAGCTTTGGATTCTTCCGGATCTTCTTCTGCTAATTCTTTGGCATAAACGGTATAACCTTCACCTAACCAGTACATTGCATCCACCAGCCCGCCGTTGGCAGCTTTCAATGCCCATTCTTCAGCCAGAATGATGTCATCATCATGCTCGCTTTGCATATACAGCTCAGCCAGTTCAAATTGCGCTTCAGCATTACCGGCTAAGGCAAGATTGGTCAGGACAGCAGAGGGAGAAACACGCTGGGTCATATCAACATCTCAAAAATATTGTGCGTAGACTAAAAGGTTTAAAGCAAAAAAGCCAATCCGAAGGCCAGCTTTTTAAAGAGATTGGTCAATCAAATGATTAGATCAAGCAAATAATCCCTGAGATCGAAGCGATGAACACACAGAACATTACGATCACTTTAATTCTACTTGCCAGATAGCTCAGACTTAAACCGACCACCAGTGCTGCAAAAGTCAGACTACCCAGCCAGTAACTGATCATATTGCTGGCAAATCCTGTTAACAGACACAGAATCAGGGCAATTATGAGCAATACCCAACCCAGAATAGTCGCAAGTTGTGTTTTTTTAGGGTTGAGTTCTGTGTCAAAAATCTGTTTTTGATGTTTGGACATCGACATTGCAAGTGCAAAGAAACCCAGTGAAGTTAAAGCCCAAATCAATAAGAAGAACATCATGCCTGATTCTCCTTGAGAGCAGCCTTGGCTTTTTTAGAGGGTAAGCCTTTATGGTTTTTCACTTTTTTAAATGAAAACCAGAACAAGATCGCAAGCACCCACATCGCCAGATCAAAAGAAGTAATGACCCATTGACCATGCATAATGGTGTTCCAGATCGCTTGACCACCGGTCAAGAAGTTCACAATTGGCAGCAAGGCAAATGCAGCAGTGGCGAGCAGTAATAGTTCCAGCCAGGCCTGATGATGAGTGCGAATCATGGCATACAGTAAAGTCAGCAACCAGACAATAAAGAAGCTACGAATTTCCCAGTTCAGACGCATGTCCATGTCTGCCGGAATAAAACGGTTGGCATAAAAATAGGCAGCACAGGCAATCGGTAAACCAATAATGGCAGCGATATTGGTGACTTCAACCACGCGATAGCCAAAGGATTTATAGCCTTGCTTCTGTTGTTGTGGCGCACGTTTGACACACCATAGAATTAGACCAGTCGCAATCATTAGTGTACCGACCACACCTGACATGAACAATAACCAGCGTAAAGCCAGATCCACGCCCCGTGCTTCATGCAATGTGGTGAATACATTATAAATACCATTTGCGATTGAAGGCGTTTTCAGGGTGGTTTGATCCGGCTCTAAATCACCGGTCACACCATTGAAAGCAAGGCTCGGATAAACATTACGATAAGCTACGCTGACTCCGTTTAAGGCACGAAGCTCAATTTCTGCTTTTAGGGTATTTGGCTGGATGATAGTAATCGTGCCAACTGGATTATTTTTCCATTCTTTTTCGGCTGTTGCCAAGATCGGAGCCAGATCGGTTAACGGTGCAGGAGATGCAGCTTGCATTTCATCACGAGAGCGGCGACTTTCACCACGTGCAGACATTTCACCGCGCTCGCCACGATTTTCTCTCTCAGCTTGCGGTCGACGTTCTTTACTCTCACTACGGCCTTCACGGGATTCAGCTTGAATACTGTTGTCTTGAACCAAACTCTTGCGTTGATCTTGCAGAAATGCACCTCGATTTTCATAAATCTGGTTTACGCCCCAAGGCATCAGGGTAAACAGCAATAATAATAAGCCACTGAAGGTAATCATGATGTGAAAGGGCAGGGCAAATACCGCAGTAGCATTGTGTGCATCCAACCAGGAACGCTGACCTTTGCCGGGACGGAAAGTAAAAAAATCCTTGAAAATTTTCTTATGGGTAATGACACCGCTGATGATTGCCACCAGCATGAGCAGGGTCGCAATGCCGACAATCCAGCGCGCCCAAATTCTTGGCAAACCATACAATTCAAAGTGGAAACGGTATAGGAAGGAACCGCCACGTGTTTCACGCGCTTGCAAAACTTCGCCCGTGGCGCTGTCAATCGTCACGCGGGTACCGCCACGACGGGCACGTGGATCTTCGCTGGCACTACGAATAGTCAGGGTGGTAGTATTTTGGCGTGAGTTAGGAAGCTGGATTGCCCAGCTGCCGGCATGCGGATGGTGCTGTTGCAGATAAGCCAGTGCCACACGGGTTTGTTCGATTTGAGTCTTTGGTGGAACTGACTGATGAAATTCCGGTTTCATCCAGACGGTAATTTCGTTCTGGAAAAAGCTTAAGGTTCCGGTCAAGAAAATCGCATATAAAAGCCAGCCTAAAATCAGACTGGCCCAGGTATGCAACCACGACATCGACTGGCGTGGACCTTCGGGTTTTGCATCTACTCTCATCTCAATTTCCTAAAAGCTTATAGGCGATATAGAGTAAAACACCGGGAATCGCGATCCCGAGCGTAGCTTTGAGCGTCTTATTCACCATAAATACCCAGATAAATGCAGCAGCATTCAAGCTAAAGCCAATCAGGGTGGCGGACATGGCTGCACTGCTTCCACTGTCGATAAAAAGCTGGGCAATCACGATCGTTGCCAGTGTAGCCAGTAGATAACCGCCAGCACCCGCCAGAATAAAGCGATATAAAATCATCCCACGATAAGCCAGCATATTTGCTTTGACTTTATTTTTGCTTGATGGTTTCGGTGCAGTAACTGTTCCAGTCGCTATGGCTTGCATATTCGGACTATTCATCATCGAAAATTCTATTTACAAACTTATGAAGTAATTAATGATAATGATAACAATTATTGTTTAGATTTTAAATATGGGTTGTTGAACTATTTATATGAAAAATAAGTAAAACTGGAAGTTAAGTTAAAAAAGAGAGGGGGAAGGAAATTAAAAAAGATCAAAATGTAAGGCTTACAAATAAAAACAGCGGCTCGAAGGCCGCTGTCTAAACTTCATTTATTCACGATTAGTCTTGCTGAATACCTGCAACCACCCAGTCCTGATTTGAACCTGCTGGTTTGGTGAAATGCCAGATTTCTGCGAACGGTTGCGGCAAGCTGTTTAAGTCTTCGCTTACCGTACCTGTAAAGCGTACGCTGACAATATACTGGCCATTGTCAGTCGATGAGTCGACGACCATCGCATTCAGATTTGAAAACTCGGCAACATCCTGATCCTGATTGCTCATGATGTCGTTATACATTGACTGATAAAGTTCAGGAGTCAGATAACGCTGAATTTCAGAAATGTTGCTTGCTGTATTCATGGACTGAATATGGTTAAAACGCTGACGCGCTACACGCAAGAATGCTGCAGGTTCAGTACCATCCGATAACTGGCTGCCACTTTGGGTATAAGCTGCACCAAAAGGCGCGTTATTTACCGGAGCAGAACCGAACGGAGCATTGTTGCTTGACGTTTGACCACCCACATTCTGACCAAAAATATTGGTACTGTCACCACCGCGAGGTGCAGTCGGTGCCTGACCAAAAGGTGCTGTATTACCAGCACCGCTATTTGGTGCGTATGGGTTAGAAGCTACTTTTTTTTTTGCGCCCATCTTACGGAAAATGAAGAAGGCAACAGCAGCAGCAAGAAGGATCCAGATCCAGCCTGGAATACCACCTTTTTCCTCTTCGGCTTGAGCAGCCTGAGCTTCAGATGCTGCTACACTTTGATCATCCGCCAAGGCATTGGCAGCGACTGCACCAATTGCGGCACCCGCTACACCCGCAGCAACCATGCCGCCGACACCCGGACCGGATTTTTGCTGGGTTGCAGCACCGGCAACTGGCGCTTGTTGAGCAGGCGCAGCTTGACGAGGTTGTTGATAAGATTGAGTAGGTTGTGCAGAACGTTGCATGCCGTGACTTTTACCGCCACCGGCACGTTTTGCTTCAGCTGCAAAAGGCGCAACCAATAAAACTGCTGTCAAGATACCTGTGATCAAACCGCGCTGTCGAACTTCCATTCATTTTTCCTATGAGAATAAAACCTGTTTGTACAGTCTATTTATATAGGCTTTGTGTGGAATTTCAATCAAAAATCTGTATTTTTTTGCTCTTTGTACGAAATGAGCCGGTTTACAGTTAATTGAGTTCATCACTCAGCGCCATTGCCTCGCTCAAGGCTTCATGTAAACGCGCAACTGCAATAATTTGCACGCCCTCGATGGATTTTTGCGGTGCATTGCCGCGAGGGACAATAATGTATTTAAAACCATGCTTGATCGCTTCTTTTAGGCGCTCCTGGCCGTTCGGCACAGGGCGAATCTCTCCAGACAGTCCGACTTCCCCAAAAACCGCCAGCTGTTGCGGTAAGGCTTTGCCACGAATACTAGAAGCGCAGGCGAGAAGTACCGCCAGATCCGAACCGGTTTCGGTAATTTTCAACCCACCGACGATATTGACATAAACATCCTGGCCGGAGGTTTGCACACCACCATGCCGATGCATGACTGCAAGGAGCATATTCAAGCGGTTCTGATCCAGGCCAAGTGCTACACGTCTTGGTTGGCCATGTGCATCATCGACCAGTGCCTGAACTTCAACCAGAAGCGGGCGCGTACCTTCACGGCTGATCATTACAATTGAACCGGGAATCGCTTCATCATAACGGCTTAAAAAGATGGCTGAAGGATTGGAAACTTCGCGTAGACCTTTATCGGTCATGCCGAACACACCGAGTTCATTGACTGCACCAAAACGGTTTTTGACCGCTCGAATCATCCGGTAACGTGAATCCGATTGGCCTTCAAAATACAGCACACAGTCGACCATATGTTCCAGTACGCGCGGACCTGCCAAGGCGCCTTCTTTGGTCACATGACCGACCAAGAATAAAGATGTACCGCTATTTTTGGCAAAACGGGTCAGCAGAGCCGCTGATTCACGAATCTGTGAGACACCACCCGGTGCAGATTGTAGGGTCTCGGTATACAGGGTTTGGATCGAGTCCAAAATGGCCACCGCAGGACGTTGCTGGGCCAGCACTTCACAAATACGTTCGACACAGGTTTCTGCCATGACTTTGAGCTGATCGGTCGGCAGATCCAGACGCTGGGCACGTAAAGCCACCTGAGACAAGGATTCCTCACCGGTCACATACAGGGCTGGATTTTTGGCAGATGCCATGTGCGTGGCTGTTTGTAGCAAGATGGTAGATTTACCAATCCCGGGATCACCGCCGATCAAGACCACCGAACCGGTCACCAGTCCGCCACCCAAGACCCGGTCAAATTCGCTGATCCCCGTCGGCAGACGGGTTTCATGAGAGACTGAAACCTGATTTAAAGTCGTGATGCTGGACGCCTGGCCTGCATATCCACCACCGATTTTTGGCTGGGCGCGATGCGTCACTGCCGGTGCAATGGTCACCTCAACCAGGCTGTTCCATTCCCCGCATTCAGAACACTGCCCCGACCATTTTGGATGATCGGCACCACACTGTTCACAACGATACACACTTTTTGCTTTAGCCATATTTGAAGATGTAGCGATTGAAATTGAGTGACAGCATAGCGGTGAATGCTATAGAAAACCAAGCCTTTCACCTGAAAAATCATAGTTTTTACGACAAGGCTTGTCGTTTTTATTTATGCTGATTTGAATGCTATGCGTCAACGCCGTCTATAATGCCCATCTTGTTATGCTGGAATGGAACAGATCTTGTCACAATTGCTGAAACATATTGATGCGATCGCACGTGAAAAAAACCGTGATGTGCTGTTTGTGCATTTTGATCATTATGTCCATCCAGATCGGGACGCAAACTCGGTTCGCCAAATGTTGATCGGCTGGCTAGAGCAACAGGGCATTGTCTATATGCCGTGTTTAGGTGTGGATCAAACCGTCCATAGTGAAATCTACCTGGGTGGTCTTTATCTGGATGTACCTTTTGATCTGCATCATAAAACCTATCAAAAATTGAGTGGGTATCTGGAAGATGAACAGGGCAATATGAAAATTAAAGGCATTCAGTTTTTTGTTTTATCTTTAGGACTAGCGTTGGAGCTTGAATCTGAGTGGGACAAGCTGGCTTGTAGTGGTTTACGTTGCTAAATTTTCATGATGAAGAATGGAAAAGATGAAGCATAAAAAGCCACGATTGACGTGGCTCTTTACTATTTAAGTTGAGTAGTTAAATAACTTATCAATTAATAAAGTTCACCAGATTTACGTCTTGCAATAAAGTCTTTCGATTCCTTGGCAATCACTCCGGATAAAAGCAATAGTGCAATTAAGTTTGGAACCGCCATGAGCCCATTAAAGGTATCGGCGAAGAGCCAAACCAGATCAAGGGTCGCCACACAGCCAATAAATACCGAAGCGATATAAATAATGCGATAGGGCAGCACAAACTTCTCACCGAGCAAATAAGTGGCACATTTCTCGCCATAGTAGCTCCAACCCAAGATGGTGGAATAAGCAAAGAAAATAATCCCGAGGGTCACAATCCAGCCGCCGATCCCAGGCAACAGTTTGTCAAACGCGCTGATGGTCAATACTGCACCGGTTTGATCTCCGAATGAATTACCGGCCATGATATAACCCATCACCAGAACAATACCGGTAATTGAACAGACAATAATCGTATCAATAAACGTACCGGTCATAGACACCAGACCTTGACGGGCCGGATGATCGGTTTTTGCCGCTGCGGCAGCAATCGGCGCAGAACCCATGCCGGCTTCGTTGGAGAATACACCACGTGCCACACCATAACGAATCGCTGCACCAATCGCACCGCCCACTGCAGCTTCACCAGTAAATGCATAGCTGAAGATCATTTTTAGTGCCGGCACGACCAGTTCCAGATTATTTAAAATAATAATCAGACCGCCAGCCACATAACCCACCGCCATAATCGGCACGATCACAGAAGAAGCTTTGGAAATCGATTTGATTCCGCCCAGAATCACCAGTGCTGAAAAGGCAGTGATAATGATCCCCGTCATCCAGGTTTCAATGCCCAGGCTGTTTTCAACTGCCAGTGCTACAGTATTCGACTGTACTGAACTGCCGATCCCAAAAGAAGCCAGTGTCCCGAACAAAGCGAAAATCAGTGCCAGCCATTTCCATTTCAGACCACGCTCGATGTAGTACATCGGACCACCGGACATTTCACCTTTCTCATTTTTGACTCGGTATTTGACTGCGAGAACACCTTCGCCATATTTGGTCGCCATACCAAACAGGGCAGTCATCCACATCCAGAACACGGCGCCCGGACCACCGAGAACACAGGCAGTGGCTACACCGGCAATATTACCGGTACCAATCGTGGCAGAGAGTGCGGTCATCAATGAAGCAAATTGGGAAATATCACCTGAATGCTCAGGGTGCTTGCCAAAGACCTGTTTAAAGGCTAAAGGCAACATGCGGAACTGCCAGAACAATAAACGAAAGGTAAGGAAGATCCCGGTACCGACAATCAGTACCAGCATATAAGGGCCCCAGACCCAGCCGCTTAAAGTTTCCATTAAACTTTGTAAATTTTGCATAAAATTCTTCTTATTGATCCATGTCTGTGTAGTTCGAGGTATTGATTAAAAAGCAATTGCTATGCCAGATGCATTCATCCTGAATGCATAAATTGGCTGAATAGTGTTCTATTTTTTACACAGTTTTAAAAATTTGACAAGAAATTACTGGAATATCGCAGGTCAAAAATAAAGCAGAAATGTAACTGTAGAGCGATATAAGAAAAATAAATTAACTTCTTCAATTAATCAGGAAATACAAATGATGCAAATTTTATTTTTGTATTCAGCATTTTTTACGTTAATTTGTCGCGAGTAAAACTCAAAGTTGTAATTAATAATGTCAGAAAAATATAACAATTCGTCGGCAGAGCACGGTGAATTAAAGCGGAGTTTGTCCAATCGGCACCTACAGTTAATTGCCATTGGGGGCGCCATCGGAACCGGCCTGTTTATGGGTTCGGGTAAAACCATCAGTCTCGCAGGTCCTTCGATTCTGGTGATCTATATGATCATCGGTTTTATGGTCTTTCTGGTGATGCGTGCATTGGGTGAGCTGTTACTCTCCAATTTACAATATAAATCATTTATTGATTTTGCCACGGATCTGATCGGGCCTTGGGCCGGATACTTTGTTGGCTGGACCTACTGGCTATGCTGGATCACCATCGGGATCGCAGATCTGTCAGCCATTATTTATTATCTGCAATTCTTCAATAATGGCTTGCCCTTTAGCCCTGAAGAAGGCGTCATGATCAGTGTTGCCGCGATTGTGTTTATCATGGGGTTGAATCTGGTCACGGTAAAACTGTTTGGTGAAATGGAGTTCTGGTTTGCCCTGGTCAAAATTATCGCCATTGTGGTGCTGATTGCTGTTGGTCTGTGGATGGTGTTTACTGGCTTTACCAATGATGCCGGTACGGTCGCATCCTTTAGTCATATCTGGGAGCATGGCGGTTTGTTCCCAACGGGTGCCATGGGCTTCCTGGCCGGTTTCCAGATTGCAATCTTTGCCTTTGTGGGGGTGGAACTGGTGGGTACTACCGCGGCTGAAACCAAAGATCCGGAAAAGAACCTACCAAAAGCGGTGAACTCTATTCCGATCCGTATCATTATTTTCTATGTATTGGCACTGCTAATTGTGATGTCAGTGACACCGTGGAACCAGATTGATCCGAATGTATCACCGTTTGTGAACCTGTTCAGTCAGGCTGGCATTGCAGCGGCTGCGATCATCATGAACCTGGTGGTATTGTCCTCGGTGATGTCATCGATGAACAGTGGCGTATTCTCAACCAGTCGTATGCTGTTTGGCCTGTCGCGTGAAGAGCAGGCACCGGTTGCCTTTGGTCGCTTGAACCGTCGCGCAGTGCCTGCAAATGCCCTGTATTTTTCTGCCGTGTGTTTGTTGCTGGGTGCAGCACTGCAGTATTTCGTTCCGGATACTGTTCGGGCCTTTACCTTGGCCACGACTTTATCCACGATTCTGTTTATTTGTGTCTGGATCATCATTATCTGGAGCTATATCGTGTATTACAAAACACGTCCAGAGCTGCATGCCAAATCGACCTTTAAGCTGCCAGGTGGTTTATTGACTTGTTGGGTCGTGATTATTTTCTTCCTGAGCATGATCGTGGTTTTGGCGCTGGAAGAGGATACTCGTCAGGCACTGATGATCAGTCCGATCTGGTTTATCCTGCTGATCATTGGCTATTTTGGTTTGTATAAACAGAAACATAAATAAACCTTATCAATAAAAACGTCAGCGATCTGCTGGCGTTTTTTTTTGTCTAAAGATACTCTCTAGCGTTTAACGCTTGGGTCATGCCGAATGATCGCGTTATACTTCATCGAAACTATTACATTAGGTGGTCAGATGCGCCAAGTCATTTGCTACATCAGTATCTTAGCGACAGGTCTTGTTCTTGCAGGTTGTGGACAGTCAGGTGCTTTGCACTTGCCGAATGATCCGAATTACGACAAGCGTGCCAAGTATCTGTTATACAAAAATACTGAAACTGAGCCTAAAGCGTCCGATGAAAAACGCGAGGCACCCGTGCAACAACAGTTTGCTGCACCTACAGATTCAGACGTTAAAACCACACCATAACGCTTTCACAGAAAGGATACCTTCATGAGTTTCACCCGCATTAATGGGGTATTGCACGCTGAGCAATGTTCATTACAACAGCTCGCGGAGCAATTCGGCACACCACTCTATGTTTATTCTAAAGCCACTTTGGAAAAGCATTTTTTAGATATGGACCGTGCTTTTGATTTTATCCACCATCAAATCTGTTTTGCGGTAAAGTCCAACTCTAATCTTGCGGTATTGAATGTATTGGCCAAACAGGGTGCCGGTTTTGATATTGTGACCGGTGGTGAATTGGCGCGTGTGCTGAAAGCCGGTGGTGATGCATCGAAAATCGTATTTTCGGGCTTGGGTAAATCTGAAGCGGATATCAAAAAAGCGTTGGAAGTCGGCATTGCCTGCTTTAACGTGGAATCTTATGCCGAGCTGGATCGTATCCAGAAGGTTGCGGCTGAATTAAATATCAAAGCGCCGATTTCATTGCGTGTCAATCCGGATGTCGATGCCAAAACCCATCCTTATATTTCAACGGGCTTAAAAGAAAATAAATTCGGTATTCCATCGGATAGCGTGTTCGAAACCTATCAATATGCGGCGTCATTGCCAAATCTGGATGTGGTCGGGATTGACTGCCATATCGGTTCACAGTTGACTGAAACCCAGCCATTTGTCGATGCACTGGATCGTGTCATTGTCATGATTGACCAGTTAAAAGAGCTGGGCATTCACCTCAAACACATTGATATCGGTGGCGGTCTGGGCGTGAAGTATAAAGATGAAACCCCGCCGTCGGTTGAAGAATATGCCAATGCGCTGCGTCCGGCTTTAGAAAAGTTGGGCTTGAAAGTATATATGGAACCGGGACGTAGTATTTCTGCCAATGCGGGTGTGCTGCTGACTAAAGTGGATCTGTTGAAGCCGACCAAGCACCGTAATTTCGCGATCATTGATGCAGCGATGAATGACCTGATTCGCCCTGCGTTATATGAAGCATGGATGGATATTCAGTCTGTGACACCGCGTAACGATGTCGAAGCAAAAGAATGGGATGTGGTGGGTGCCATCTGTGAAACTGGTGACTTCCTCGGTAAAGAGCGCGAGCTTGCGATCAAGGAAAATGATGTGCTGGCTGTACTTGGCGCTGGTGCATACGGTTTTGTGATGAGCTCAAATTACAACAGCCGTGGTCGTGCTGCTGAAGTAATGGTCGATGCTGATCAGGCACATTTGATTCGTGAACGTGAGACGATTGAATCACTTTGGGAACGTGAGCGTTTATTGCCTTAAGGATAAATCAGGATGTTATTAGAATTTACCAAGATGCATGGTCTGGGCAATGACTTTATGGTGGTTGATCTGATCAGCCAGCGTGCTTATTTAGACACTTTGACCATTCAGCGTTTGGCCAATCGTAACTTCGGCATTGGTTTTGATCAACTCTTGGTGGTTGAGCCACCCGATGTCCCAAGTGCAGACTTTAAATATCGGATTTTTAATGCCGATGGTTCAGAAGTGGAACAATGTGGCAATGGTGTGCGCTGTTTTGCCAAATTTGTACATGATCGTCAGCTCACCACCAAAACCAAAATCAAGGTGCAAACCAAATCTGGTATTGTTGAGCCGGAATTGGGTGTGAATGGTTGGGTACGGGTCAATATGGGCTATCCAAAATTCCTGCCTCAGGAAATTCCATTTGTGGCTGATGCGCCGGAGAGCCTGTATGACATCGATCTTGCTGGCGGTGAAAAGCTGACCATTGATGTGGTCAATATGGGGAATCCACATGCGGTGACAATTGTACCGGATGTGATCGCTGCTGATGTCGCACGTATTGGTCCACAAGTTGAATCACATGCGCGCTTCCCGGCACGAGTCAATGCTGGCTTTATGCAGATTATTGATGAAAAACATGCACGTTTACGTGTGTACGAGCGTGGTGTAGGCGAGACCTTAGCTTGTGGTACAGGTGCCTGTGCTGCCGCAATTTCAGGTATGCGCCGTGGTCTGCTGTCGAGCAAAGTGGAAGTTGAACTGGCAGGCGGCAAGCTGCAAATTGAATGGAAAGAAGGTGATGTGGTCTGGATGACCGGACCAACGGCGACCGTGTATGAAGGACGTCTGGATTTACGTTATTTCCAGGGTTAAGCTTGGTTCCGCTTGAGAAAAAAGCACTGTCTGATCGATGGTGCTTTTTTTATGCTAGGATGGGAAAAACCGTAGAATTTGAATGAGATGAATACGCTTGTGTTCCTGCCGGGTGCTTCAGGAAGCCAGCACTTTTGGCAGCCATTAAGGGCAGCATTAACCAAATATCCAGATCAGCAAGTCATTGCCTATCCGGGCTTTGATGGCGTAGCACCAAATTTGGCCATTCAAAACCTGTATGATCTGCAAGAATTCGTGAAAGAAAAAATTGAGGATGATTCCATTCTGATTGCCCAGTCTATGGGCGGTGTCTTGGCCGTTGGGTTGGCACTCAATCATCCGCAGAAAGTCAAAGGGCTGGTATTGTTGGCGACATCTGGTGGTCTGAATTTAAAAACTTTTCATTGTGCAGACTGGCGAACAGATTATCGTGAACTGTTTAAAACAGCGCCGGACTGGTTTGAACAAGACCAAACTGAATTTAGCCGCGTTCAGCTTGAAAGTCTTGACATTCCGATCTTACTGATCTGGGGCGATCATGATCCTTTAAGTACTGTTCAGCTTGGACAATACTTGGCAGGAATTTTTAAAAATGCAAAATTGCATATTATCCAAGGTGGAGATCATTTCTTTGCCAACTCTCATGCAAATCAGGTTGCAATGCTGATTCAAGATTATTTGGAGCAACTCTAAATGGAGCAAGCAGTGATTGTCCCACCTCAACTCTTGCTTAACATGTGGCTGAAAGAACGTGAAATTCAAAACCAGTCCAAACATACCTTGCAAGCCTATGAACGTGATGTCTCAGATTTTTTAGAGTTTTGCCAGCGTGAGCAGCTCAATTTAAACGATGTAGAAGCCACCGATTTACGCCAGTTTCTGGCTGAAAAAGTGGAACAGCATCAGCTCAGTCCTAGCAGCCTGCAACGTATGCTTTCGGCTATTCGTCAGTTTATGAAATGGGCCGAGCAGGCTCAGCATATGGCTTTTAATCCGGCGGATGATTTTCAGTTAAAACGTCAATCGCGTCCTTTGCCGGGCATGGTGGATATTGAAACCGTCAACCAAATTATTGATCAGCCTGCGCCTGAAAATGAAATACAACAGCAAATGTGGCTCCGGGACAAAGCGATGTTAGAATTGCTTTATTCCAGTGGGCTGCGTCTGGCAGAACTGCAAAGCCTGAGAATTAAAGATATTGATTTCAACCGGCAGTTATTACGCATTACTGGTAAAGGCAATAAAACCCGGATAATGCCTTTCGGTTCCAAGGCCAAAGACAGCGTGATGGCTTGGTTGCAAGTCTATCCCTTATGGAATGGCGATTTTGTACCGGAGGCGAATGTATTTATTACCCAGAAAGGCAATCCGCTCGGTGCACGACAAATTGAAAATCGGGTCAAGTTTCAGGCGCAGCGCGCAGGCGTGAATGTAGATTTACATCCGCATTTGTTAAGACATTGTTTTGCGAGTCACATGTTATCGAATAGCCGGGACTTACGAGCCGTGCAGGAAATGCTGGGACACAGTAATTTAACCACCACGCAAATTTATACCCATGTTGATTTTGACCATCTGGCCCAGATTTATGATCAGGCCCATCCGCGTGCGCAGCATAAAGAAGATTGATCATGTGCCAAGTGTTATAGAATAAAAATCATGAAAATTGTATTTTTGGCACAAAACTTTCATATATAAACCTTAAAATGGAATTGAACTGAACATTGGCGTTCGGGTAAGCATTTCACTATTGTCTTATTCGTTAAATGCGCCATTTCAGGTATAACAATAACTAGTATTTAATATTTAAAATGAAATATTGCTGAGTAGAGTCTCAGCATTTGACCGATGGGAGGTGACATGGACACACTGGTAATTGCAGATATAGAGCAAAAATATGCACAGTTAAGTGAAGCTCAAAAAGAAATGTTCGCAGGTTATGGTTTGCGACAAATCAAGCATTTTGTGGACATTAGCTTACCCAATCTTGAAGCGACCTTACCTGAAGGCGCCATCATTCAAGGGATTAATGCCGATGGAAAAGTTCAGGCCTTTAATGCGGCGACTAGGCAATACTATTTATGGATTTCTGATTTGCAATGGCAATTGTCGAATCGTGCGACCCAGGCAGTCGATTTAAAAGAAGATGCGATTGCAATTTGGCAAATTTTTGAATTGGCAGACTATGAGCTGGTAGATTTAAGCCATGTACATCGTGATTTTTTAGCACAAGAAACTGAGTAAATTCTGAAGCATCCACATAACATAAAAATAAGATTCAGTCCTGTGATTTGGCTTTGCTCAAGAGGAAAAGGTTGTCTTCTATAGGCAACCTTTTCTTATAGTAGAACTTTCAATCTATGCGCTTGCAGCACATGTTATGGTTTAAGCAAGCTACGATTATGCAAATCTTAAATTAAGAACATAGCGTCGTTGTCTAAAATCAGTTTGCCTATAAATCTTCTAAAGGCAGCTGGAAACTCTGTTTAATAATCTGACTCGGTAAATCTGTTTTGACACTGGTAATACCATTTTTTTTGGTCAGATGGGTCGACTGAAATTTACGGTAACTTTCCAGATCAGGTACCACAACTTTCAACATGGCATCGCTCTCTCCCAAAATAATGTAGCACTCCATCACTTGCGGCAATTCTTTCATCGCCTCAATAAAGGTATCAATGGTTTCGGCATCCTGACCGACCAGCCAGATGCGCGAAAATAAAATCAGCTGAAAACCAATTTTTTGTTGGTCGACAATAGTCGTGTAATTCTGAATCACGCCTGCATCTTCCAGTAATTTTACCCGGCGTAAACAGGACGAAGGTGAAAGTCCGATTTCACGTGCCAGATCATTATTCTGAATACGGCCATTGGCCTGTAAATGTCGAATGATATTTTTATCAATTCGATCAAGTTTTACCCGCACAGACTTGGTGGATATTTTCATAAATTAGAATAATATTCGAAAAATAATACTTATTATAAAATAAAATGAAAGCCAATTTTGTAAAAAATCGCAGATACTTATTTCACTTTCTGGAGTTTGAAAGGAAAAGGAAATGTCTGTATTTGTACTCTTTGCACTGACCGTGCTTCCCCTGATTTTTACGCCTGGACCCGATATGTTATTTATCCTGTCTCAAGTGATGGGTAAAGATGCAAAAGCAGGCATGATGGCAACCTTAGGGGTGTGTTGCGGTTATCTGGTGCATTCTATTCTGGTGGCACTCGGGATTGCGGCTATTATTGTCTCTTTTCCGGTGCTGTTTGAAACGATTCGCTGGCTCGGGATTGCTTATCTGCTGTATCTGGCCTTTGGTTTGCTCAAATCGGTATTCAGTAAAAACGCGCTGAACATTGAGAAAAAGACCTCAGCCAATCCGATTAAAAAAGGTTTTTTTACCGCACTGTTAAATCCGAAAGGCATGTTGATTTATTTTGCGATTTTGCCGCAGTTTATTGATAAATCGGCCAATACTGTCAGTCAAGGTTTGATTCTGTCCTTTATTTTTATCAGTCTGATTTTTGTGGTGTATTGTGGCTTAAGTATTTTATTCAGCAAAATCAGCCAGAAAACCCAAATGGATGAACGTAAACAAAAATGGGTGGATGGAACTTCTGGTGGTTTACTGGCACTTGCCGCAAGCTGGCTCATCATTAATTAATCGGGTTGCAAAAAAGCATACTGTTCGCAGTATGCTTTTTTTTATAATTGCGAAGATTTGAAATTAAATATTCACTTTGTCGGCGTAGAATTCAATGCGCTGGTTTATTATTTGGTCAATTTGTCTTTATATTGGGTTTAATTCGCTCTCAAAAAGAATTCTGTCCAAAATGACAAAAGCTGACATAGGTATATTCCGGCTATTTTGCTTCAAGCTGCTTTAAATCCATTTAGATTAAAACTGATCAATCAAAACTTCTGATGTGAGTAATCAGATAAAAAAATAATATAAATCAATGGTTAAATTTTAAGTAAATATTGATACATTTCATTGTAATAAAACGATAACAATTAATTGTGAACGCATCGTTCAGGGAAAATTACGCATTTTTACAGCTCTTTGTTGAATTGTGACTTGACCGAAATGCCGTACACATTGCAAGATAGGGCACCTAAAAAAATTTAAGTGAAGAGTTACACTAACTTTTCTCAACATTTACATTTGCTAAAACAGCCGAGGATTACATGAAGGCTCTTGTTGCTGTAAAACGTGTGGTTGATGCCAACGTTAAAGTTCGTGTTAAACCGGACAACAGTGGTGTTGACTTAACTAACGTTAAAATGTCAATTAATCCATTCTGTGAAATCGCAGTGGAAGAAGCGGTTCGTTTAAAAGAAAAAGGAACTGTTTCAGAAATCATTGTTGTTTCTATTGGTCCTAAAGAAGCCCAAGAACAAATCCGTTCTGCAATGGCGCTTGGTGCTGACCGCGGTATTCTGGTTGAAGCTGATGACAGCCAACTGGGTGCGCTGGAAATCGCTAAAATTCTGAAAGGCGTTGTTGACGCTGAACAACCACAATTGATCCTTCTGGGTAAGCAAGCAATTGATGATGACTCGAATCAGGTTGGTCAGATGCTTGGCGCTCTAATGGGTGCGGGTCAAGGTACATTCGCTTCTGAAGTGAAAGTAGATGGCGACAAAGTACAAGTAACACGTGAAGTAGACGGCGGTTTACAAACTGTTGAACTGACACTTCCAGCAATCATTACCACTGACTTGCGTTTGAACGAGCCTCGTTATGCGGCACTTCCAAACATCATGAAAGCGCGTAAAAAACCGCTTGATACCAAGTCACCTGCAGATTTCGGTGTAAACCCTGCAACTAAACTGAAAACAGTGAAAGTTGAATCACCTGCAGAGCGTAAAGCTGGCGTACAAGTGAAGTCTGTAGACGAGCTTGTAGAAAAATTAAAAAACGAAGCGAAAGTGATCTAATACAGAAGGATAAAAATCATGAGTATTTTAGTTATCGCTGAGCACGACAACAAAGCATTAAACGCTGCTACTTTAAACGTTGTTGCTGCAGCGCAAAAAATCGGTGGTGATATCACTGTATTGGTTGCTGGTTCTGGCGCTCAGGCAGTTGCTGACCAAGCGGCTAAAGTTGCGGGTGTAAGCAAAGTATTACTTGCTGATGACGCTGCTTATGCAAACCAATTGGCTGAAAATGTGGCTAAACTTGTTGCTGAATTAGGTAAAGGCTATACACATATCCTTGCTGCTTCTACAACAACTGGTAAAAACATTTTGCCACGTGCAGCTGCGCTTCTTGACGTAAGCATGATCACTGACATCATTGCGGTAGATGGTCCTAAGACTTTCAAACGTCCGATCTATGCAGGTAACGCAATTGCGACTGTAGAATCAGGCGAAAGCATCGTATTGGCGACTGTTCGTGGTACAGCATTTGATGCTGTAGCTGCTGAAGGCGGTTCTGCTGCTGTTGAAGCTGCTGCGTCTACTGGTGATGCGGGTATTTCTAAGTTTATCAACGAAGAAATCGTAAAGTCTGAACGTCCTGAACTGACAGCTGCGCGTATTGTGGTTTCTGGTGGTCGTGGTGTAGGTTCTGGTGAGAACTATCACAAGATCCTTGATCCATTGGCCGACAAGCTTGGTGCTGCTCAAGGTGCATCACGTGCTGCGGTAGATGCTGGCTTCGTACCAAACGATATGCAAGTGGGTCAAACTGGTAAAATCGTTGCACCTGACCTGTACATCGCGGTAGGTATCTCTGGTGCGATTCAGCATTTGGCGGGTATGAAAGAGTCTAAAGTGATCGTTGCGATCAACAAAGATGAAGAAGCACCAATCAATGCAGTCGCTGACTACTGGTTAGTCGGTGACCTGAACACTGTAATTCCAGAATTGGTTTCTAAAATCTAATTCCTGAATCAGCTTTAAAAAAACGCTCTTGCGCAGGCAGTGAAAGCAATGCTTTCCTGTTTTGTGCAAGGGCGTTTTCTTATGCAAAAATTTTAAAAATACTCGGCAGTCGAAACTAGAGTATTTCATTTGCATGAAAAGTGATAAAATCCCGGTTTGCTTTTTCTCCTGTTTTTAATCATGTCCTTTTCCAAAGCCGCCCATATCCTGTTCATTAGTTTTCTGCTGATTGCGCTTTATCTGGGTATTTGTATTCATACTGCCCTGAATGCACCGCCTGCGGTGACTCAGTATTTATTTAGTGAATCAGGCGCTTTTGAAGTCATGAGTCCATGGTTATGGTACTTGCTGGCAGTGCTGTGTTTGCTTAATGTTGAAATCAAACCTAATACCCGAGTGTTTACGGCTATAGCAGCGACATTGTTGGGATTACGGGAAATGGATTTCCATAAGCAGGTGTTTGAAATGAGTTTTATCAAAACTAATTTCTATCGCAGTGCTGAAATTCCGCTCATGGATAAGCTGCTCGGATTTATTTTATTGCTCGGCATTATTTTTGTCTTTCTGGTACTGGCGAAAAAGCTGGTTCAAACCATACGAAGCATGAAGAATTCTTTGAATATTGCACATTTTTTTATCTTCCTTACCATTGCCTGTGGCGGACTAAGCAAGGTGCTCGATCGCACGACTTCAACCCTGAAAGATGAATTCGGCATCCAGTTGGTGCCGCATACTCAAATCATGATTATGACCATTGAGGAAGGGGTGGAGATGTTATTGCCAGTTTTACTGATTGTGGCTGTGCTGAGCTATCGTAAAGTACTGAACCAGGCACAATAAAAATATAGAAAAAACGATGAAGATGCGCCAGTTGATTGGCGCATTTTGTTTTTGTAGTACTGTATTTCTCAAAATTTGAGGTATTGAAAAATCCTGTCTGGATGCGCTAATTTTCGGTTTTCAAATAACAAGAAAATGATCACTAAAATGAAGATAATTAACAAGGTTAAGCTGAATATTTCGACACAAAAATACAAGTGTTTATGCTATAATTTAGGGCTGTATTTTAGTTTTTAACTCAGTCGTTTGAGTTAATGATTTTGCTAGTTTTACGACATATAAATACAAGCCAAAATTGGCTTGTAGAATAAGGAGTATGCATGAGCGTATCGGAAATTAGACCGATTGCCATTGAGGATGAACTTAAAAGCTCATATCTCGATTATGCGATGAGCGTGATTGTGTCACGTGCATTGCCCGATGTACGAGATGGTTTAAAACCTGTTCATCGTCGTGTGCTTTTCGCAATGCACGAATTAGGCAATGACTATAACAAAGCTTATAAAAAGTCTGCACGTGTAGTCGGTGACGTGATTGGTAAATATCACCCGCATGGTGATTATGCCGTATACGAAACCATTGTACGTATGGCGCAAGATTTCAGCTTGCGTTACCAATTGGTTGATGGTCAAGGTAACTTCGGTTCGGTCGATGGCGATAGCGCAGCAGCAATGCGTTATACCGAAGTACGTATGCGTAAACTGACCCACGAACTGTTAGCGGATCTTGAAAAAGATACCGTCGAGTGGGAAGACAACTACGATGGCTCTGAGCGTATTCCTCAAGTCATGCCAACCCGTGTACCGAACTTATTGATTAATGGTGTTACCGGTATTGCAGTCGGTATGGCGACCAATATGGCGCCGCATAACATGACTGAAGTGGTGAATGCGTGTCTGGCCTATGCTAATGATCCTCAGATCAGTATCGAAGGGTTGATGGAACATATTTCTGGTCCGGATTTCCCGACAGGCGGTATCATTTACGGTAAATCAGGCATCGTCGATGCATACCGTACCGGTAAGGGCCGTTTGCATATCCGTGGTAAATACCATTTCGAAGAAGATCCGAAGAATGGCCGTACCACGATTGTCTTCACTGAAATTCCATATCAGGTCAATAAAGCAAAAACCATTGAGCGTATTGCAGAACTGGTTAAAGAGAAAAAACTGGAAGGCATTTCAGAGCTTCGTGATGAGTCTGACAAAGACGGTATGCGTATCGCGATTGACCTGAAGCGCGGTGAAAACGCTGAAGTGATCGTGAACAACCTGTTCCAGAACACGCAACTTGAAAACTCTTTCAGCATCAATATGGTTTGCCTGGACAATGGCCAACCAAAATTGATGAACCTGAAAGACATCATTGCCGCGTTTATCCGTCACCGTCAGGAAGTAGTCACGCGTCGTACCATGTTCGAATTACGCAAAGCGCGTGAACGTGGTCATATCTTGGAAGGTTTAACCGTTGCTCTGGCAAATATTGATGCCATCATCGAAACCATCAAGAGTTCTGCAAATCCGGCTGAAGCGCGTGAGCGTTTGCAGGCAGGTGAGTGGGCAGGTGGCGGTGTTTTGGCCTTGTTGGAAAAAGCCGGTTCAGTTTCTGTGCGTCCGGATGAGATTGAAGGTGAAGACCCAAGTCGCCCATTTGGTTTGGATGGCGAGATTTATCGTTTGTCACCAACCCAGGTGAATGCAATTATGGAACTTCGCTTGCATCGTTTAACTGGTCTGGAACAAGACAAGTTACATGCTGAATATAGTGAAATCCTGTCACAAATTGCTGAACTGACTGCAATTTTGAATGACTTTAATCTGTTGATGAACGTGATTCGTGAAGAATTGGCATTAATTCTTCAGCAGTATGGCGATGCACGTAAAACGTCGATTGTCGAGTCACGTATCGATTTCTCTCGTGAAGATCTGATTCCTGAAGAGCAAATGGTGCTGACGGTATCGAAATCAGGTTATGCAAAAACTCAACCATTGTCTGACTACGCTGCACAGCGTCGTGGTGGCCGTGGTAAGTCTGCGACCAGCATGAAAGAAGATGATTACATTCAACATCTGATTGTGACGTCAAGTCATGCGACGGTACTTTGCTTTACCAATGTTGGTAAGGTCTATCGTCTGAAAGTCTATGAAGTGCCGCAAGCATCACGTGGTGCGAAAGGTCGCCCAATGGTGAATTTGTTGCCACTGGATGAAAACGAGACCATTACTGCGATCTTGCCTGTGATTGACGCGCCGAAGAAATTCAAAGAACGTCTGGCTGCCTTCAAGGCATTTGTCAAAGCCAATGCAGCGCAGTTGCAAGCCAATGAAGTGATCAATGCTCATTTTGCCGAGCTTGAAGCAGCGCTGACAGAATCTGAAGATGGTGCGGATGATATTTCTGATGCATTGCGTATTCAATTGAAACAGTTGGGCTTGGAGCTTTCTGCAACAGATCTTGATGATGACATTATCAATGACTTTGCTCAGCAGGCTGAAGCGGTACGTAAAAACTTCTATGTGTTTATGGCGACTGAATACGGTACGATTAAACGTGTAGAGCTTGAACAGTTCTCAAATGTTCGTTCAAACGGTTTACGTGCGATTGAGCTGAATGGCGATGATACCTTGATTGGTGTAGCGATTACTGATGGCGAACAGCAAATCATGTTGTTCTCGAACGAAGGTAAAGCCATTCGCTTCGCAGAGACTGATGTACGTTCAATGGGCCGTTCTGCCAAAGGTGTACGTGGTATGCGCGTGACTATTGGTGCAGCTGCACAGCTAGAAGAAAATGATGAAACTGAGATCGAGTCTGATGACGAAGATGGTTCAGATTCAGCATTGATTAGCCGAATCGTATCACTGGTTGTTGTACCTGAAACTGGCGAAGTACTGTGTGCATCTGAAAATGGTTATGGTAAACGTACTCCAGTAGATGATTTCCCGACCAAGAAACGTGGCGGTAAGGGCGTGATTGCGATCAAGACCTCTGAACGTAACGGTCAATTGGTGGGCGCTGTTGCCATCGATGCTTCTAAAGAACTGATGCTAATCTCTGATGGCGGTACGCTGGTTCGTACCCGTGCATCTGAAGTGGCGCAAACCGGTCGTAACGCACAGGGTGTTCGTCTGATCCGCCTAGGTAATGAGGAATTGCTGGTTGGTGTCGTTTCAATCGAAGCGGTTGAAGAAGATGAGTTTGTTGAAGCGATTGAAGGTGCAGAATCTTTAGTAGCAGAAACAGATGTAGCAGCTGAAACTGAGCAAGTTGCAAAAGATGGTGAAAATTCAGTAGAAGAATAAGTTTTTTACTGATAAAAAGGGCGCTTCGGCGTCCTTTTTTATAAACCTTGACTGCATAAGGGTAAGCGATGAAAACCAAATTAATGTTGTTGGCAGCAGCGGTTGCATTGACTGGCTGTAATTCAATGGACAATATTCCGAATCCGAGTCCTGAACAGGAAAAGGCGGCACAGCTGGCTTATGAGGATTTGCGTGACGGGAAATATGAGGAATTTCTGGATCAGTTAGAACCGCAGTTGCAAACCCAGTTTAAGGATAATGAAAAGCTGATGAAACGCTTTTCACGTTCAATTCCTCAAGGTGAATACAAGTCTAAGACTTTAATGACCAAAGAGATTGAAGAAGCAACCAATCAGCTTGGGCAATATAAGGTCAGCTATGAAATTGCCTATCCGGAAAATCTGGTTCAGTATGATGTGAGTTTTGACAAGCCGAATGGTAGCAACAAGATTCGTAATTTCAATATTCAAGTCTTTGGCGAATCGAGTAAATAAGTGGAATAGGAGCATTGCTATAATGCTCTATCTGCTTTGATGACCAGAAATTAAACGTCGATAAGCCAGGAAAAAGCACAAGCTACCGATCATTCCAAGATAAAGCAATTTAGGCAAGACTAGTGCGGTAGGTACACCCATCTGATTGAGTTGAATAAACATCTGCACAATTTGGGTAGAGGGCAGGATTTCGCCAACGACTTGCATCCAGATGGGCATGGCAGCATGTGGCCAGGCCGCACCAGATAAAAAGAACAGTGGAATGGAAGTGAATACAATCACATGACCCGCACGTTCTGGCAGATCCAGAAAACTGGCAAATAGGCAGGTCATGCCAATTATCGTGTAGATAAAAACCGGAACAGCCAGTAGCATCCCGAACAGGTTGCCACCGCGCGGATAATCAAACAGCCAGAAGCTAAAGCCGAATAAATAGAAACATCCCAGACAGCCGATGGTGAAGATGGCTAAGCACATCCCAATCAATGCATTTGTGTTTAATTCTATTTTTCTTTCCTGATGTACCAAAATCAGCATACTCAAACCCAAAAGAATGGTTTGGTGGATAATTAAGGGTGCAACCGCAGGAAAGACATAACTGCCATAGCCGGACAGTGGATTAAATAAAGGAATTTGATGCACAGAAAGGGCTGGTGAAAAATCCGAGACCTCGCCAAAGCGTTCAGCATAATCTGCCAAAGTTTGCTCAACTGATGTGGCTAAGCCCAGACCAATTTGTTTGGTCACTAAAAAGTTGGCTGTACTTAAATACAGGCCAATGCCACCTGTTTCACCATGCCTTAAGCTTTGCGATAAATTGTCCGGCAGCAGTAAAATTCCATCGGCTTTTTGAGATTCCATCCATTGTTTGGCTTCGGCAAAATTTCCGGTAATCGCCTGAATTTCGACATTGGGGCTTTGTGCCACCTGACCAATAATGCGGGTGCTTAAGTTACTTTGTTCTTCATCGACAATGATAATGGGTAAGGCTTCAGCCTGCTGTGCCTGATAAGCGGTTGGATAAAAAAAGCTGTAAAATAAGACGGATAGAATAAGCGTGGTAAAGATCGTGCCGTGACTGACAATATCCTTGAAGCTTTGCAGATAGTAAAACCAGAAGGATTTCATTGGACTGCTCCTTTAGCTATTTTTTTAAGGAACAGATAGGCCAGCAGAGCGTAGACTAGGGCATAGATCAGCAGCATTAATCCAGCTTGCAGTGAAATATGCAATGGACTACCAATCACCCATTGTTCAGTTTGTAATTTGGCATAGGGCGTAAACGGAATAATATTGGACCAAAACTGGGTGAATAGGGGCGCATTATTTAAAGGTAAAGTCACACCGGCAAAACTTAAAGATGAACCGCCATAGACCGCAATGATGCCAAAAGATTTACTTAAATCTTTGGTCGCCAGAACCACTGCACTGCTTAAAAATGCATAGGCGCTATATAGCAGAAATTGTGCCGATAGAATCAGAGCGAGCGAGCCGGCAACAAACCAGCCGCGAATTTCAATCAGCCAGAACATCCAGGCCCAAGTCCACACACTAAAAATAGCCACATAGACCAGGTTCTTAGACAGTAATGCCATCCAGATGGATGAGTTGCTAATCCAGCTTATTAAGGTCTGTCGCTTCAGTTCCTGACCGACGGAAAATGCCACACAACAACACAGCAGTAAATGCAGAATTGCCGGAATGACATAGGGTTCCAGATAGAATTCATAATTCAGTTGTGGATTATACAGCGGCGATATTTTGATATGCGGCGACGGTGCTTCGAGAGAAGGCAGCCGGTTGCCCAGATATTGCTGTCCGCCAAATTCAGCCAGTGCTTGCAGGCTACTAACCAGCATGGCAGATGAAATGGTATTTCCGATACTGAAATAACTCTGGTTAAAGGCAATACTGATGTCAGCATCCTGGGCACGAACCAGACGTTGCTCGGCACCGCTGGGAATATGGATATAACCCCAAATTTTATTTTGATTTAACAGGCGCTCAATTTCAGCTGTTTGTTCCGACACCGTAGCAATTTTAAGAGTATGATTCAGCGCCACATGCTGATAAATGCTTTGACTCAGCGCACTCTGGTCTTGATCAATAATCGCAATCGGTAAATGATCCGGTTTCCCTTGAGCAAACATGCTGCTGAATAAAATAATCACCAGTGCAGGTGCGAGCGTGACCAGACACAGATCCCATTTTTCGCGGAGCAGATAGCGCAGTTCGCGCCATATACCCGTCCACATTATCGGGTCTCTTTCAGTTTAAATAACACGCTCATCCCAACTTTCAGTTCAGGAATCGCTGGTGTGGGCACAAGATGCAGCTTAAAACTTCGCACATCATAACCGCCGGTTTGGCGTGTGGTCTTAATGGTGGCAAATTCACCTTCAGCACTGATCTGCTTGATTTTAAAAGTGGCGGTTTTATCTAGGGCGGGAATATAACCTTCAATACTGCTCATTTTCTGAAACGGGGCATATTGGTCTTCACGAATATTCAGGCTCACCCACATTTGATCTTCAATCAGGCTGACCACAGGGACTGCGGTGGCTACCAGCTCCGAGGCTTTGCCATAGGTTTTAGACACCGTTCCGTTTACAGGTGCTACTAATTGGGTTTCTGCTTCTAAAGCATTGGCTTCATCCAGCGCAGCCTGGGCAATATCTACCTGTGCATCGGCGGAACTCTTTTGCTGCGAAGTGCTGCCACGTTTGGCACGTGCGTATTGCTGATACGCTGCTTCTGTCATTTGTGCTGCTGATTGACTGGCTGCATACAATTCATCACGGCGCTGGCGTGAAATCACACCTTCCTTAAATAAATTTGCACCACGCTCATAAGAAACTTTGGCTAAATTTTGCTGTGCTTTCAGCGATTGCCAGTTGGCATACAGGCTCGCGATATTTTCTTCTTGCGAGCCACGTTCAGCAGTCGATTGTAAGGCCAGCGCAGATTGTAAAGCCGCTGCGGCTTGCTGTTTTTTGGCCTGAATTTCCGGGCTGTTTAAGCGCACCAGTACATCGCCTTTTTTGACCCGCTGACCTTCTTCTACATAAATTTCTTCAATACGGCTTGGCACTTTGGTCGCCACCTGAACTGTTTCAGCTTCTACACGACCCTGCAATTCCAGCGGAGCCGGTTGGTAGCTTTTCCATAATCCAAAAGCAATGACTGCCAGTAGAACTGGAATCAGGGCGAGCAATAAATATTTTTTCTTTTTAGCAATTTCAGGAGCTTGTTCATGCTCGGTCGAAGTCGCCGCGTTACTTTCTATTTCAGTCTTTGTTTCTACCTGTTGCGCAGGCGATTTTTCTGTATCGCTGGATGAAGCCGCTTCATTCACAGGATCATTGGGTTTTTGATCTTCGTTCATGTTCGGCTCCATTAGCGAATATAGTGAGTGTTGGTATGTTGGATGTAGTTCGGAAATTCTGCAATCGAGCCATGGCTTTGTAATAGGGTGGCCAGTGACATCACATATTTGTAAGCATTCAAGGCAGTTTCGGCTCGTAGTCCGCTCAGCATATTTTGTGCATCGATGACCTGTGTGGCGGTGCCCATATCTTCTTTAAAGGACAATTCTTGGATGCGTAAATTTTCCTGTGCGGCTTTCAAGTTTTGTGCCAGAAGCGCATCACTTTGCTGTGCACTGAGGGCTTCGCTATAAGATTTATAAATCAGATTTTCAATTTCCTGCTGGGTGCGTGCAGTGAGCAGTTCTGTGGCAGAGCGTTTGAGTTCGGCAGCCTGAATATTTTTGTTTTTATCAATTCCGGAAAATAAGTTATAACGGGCAGCCACCCCGACAATCCAGTTTTCATTTTGATCCAGACTATATTCGCCAAAAGCAAAAACATTCGGTTTTTTCGCTGCTTGCTGGGCTTTGACATTGGCTTGAGCCAATTGAGTATCCAGCTGCATTTTTTGAATCAGCGCAGAGTTCTGACTAAAGGTTTTCAGCAGATGATTTAAGGCCTGTGGCTCGGTTTTATTGACAAATAAAGGCGTCGAAAGTTCGGTGATGCTACTTTCCTGAAGCAGATTATTCAGCTGGAACAGGGCAGCATTCAAATTGGCCTGCGTATTTTGCTGACTGCGCTCGGCATTATTGCGTGCCACTTCAAACTGCATGCGCTGGCCTTTACTGATAAAACCTTGCTGTTCTATCTTTAAGGCATTGCGATAATGCTGTTGCATGGCATTCAGGTTAAATAGTGCTACTGCATGCAGTTGCTTTTGGAGTTGTACATTAAAATAACTTTGAATCAGTTCAAAACGCTGCGTGTCTTGCTGCTGTTTGTTGCTGAGCTGACTACGACCGACCTGAATATTGGCGATTTCTTTGGCGCTGCTTGTCAGTCCACCGGTATAAAGCGGCATCATAACTGAAACCGTTGGGCGAATCACCTGATCATCCAGCACGACATTCGCACTATCAGGAATTAAGCCCACCCCATTTTGAATAGGTTGTCTTAGACTATTTTTTAGCGGGTCAGCCAGATCACCTAAGTTCAGTTCATCAATTCTATTATTGACACCATCCGTTAAGGATTGCTCTAAATTATTTTTTAATGTACCCAAAGGCAGATCGAGTTCATTATGAAAGGCATACGCACGAACATTCAGGTCGACTCGTGGCAGACCTATACCTTTCACTGCTTCAGCTTCAAGTTTTGAGGCCTGTTCCAGACTTTGATAGGCTTGGCTGCTATAAGAATTTTGCAACAACTGACGTTCAGCGTCCTGAAAGCTGATGCTCTGTGCATGAGCAAAGCTGCCATACATCATCGATGCAAGCAGATTTAAACTCCAGACAAGCTGTCTTTTATTTTTCTTTAAGTTCATAAAGTCGCTAAACTGATTTAAAGCCGGTAATGTTATCCGGCTAGTATAAATCAAAGGTTCGTAGATAGAACTAGTGTAAAGTTATAGTATTGTTTCTTTTACATCTGTATTTCAAATACTTGTCGGCTATTTTTGATGGAATATCTAAAATTAAAAAATAGCTTAATTTTGAATATTTTCAATTGTTAGTGCAAAGATGATAAAAACAGCAGGCTAAAATACTGGTCAATTTATCTTGTGAATCTACATTGATTTTTTGACTCTATCTTGACTCATAGATTGAAATAATTTTGTGCAAGACCCTGCCAGATATGGTTAAATGCCATCATTTGATTGTGTTTCACTCTGAAAGGAAAAATCATGCGCGCGTACAACTTCTGTGCTGGTCCTGCTGCATTACCGACTGCCGTACTTGAAAAAGCTCAAGCTGAAATGCTTGACTGGCATGGCAAAGGTCTTTCGATCATGGAAATGAGCCACCGTAGTGCCGACTATGTTGCCATGGCTGAAAAAGCGGAAGCAGACCTGCGCAAACTCATGAATATTCCTGAGAACTACAAAGTATTGTTCTTGCAGGGTGGGGCATCACTACAGTTCTCGGCAATTCCATTGAACCTGCTTGGCAAAAACAACAAAGCAGACTATATCGATACCGGCATCTGGTCTGAAAAAGCCTTGAAAGAAGCGAAACGTTATGGCGATATCAATGTTGTAAAAGCAGGTATCCAAATTGATGGCAAATATGCGATCAGTGCACAAAGCGAATGGAATCTTTCTGATGATGCAGCTTATGTGCATTATGCGGATAATGAAACTATTGGCGGTCTGCAATTTTCTTCAATTCCTGAAACAGACAAGCCATTAGTGTGCGACTATTCATCTAGTATTTTATCTGCACCATTAGACGTTTCTAAATTTGGTTTGATCTATGCCGGTGCGCAAAAGAATATCGGGCCTGCTGGCTTAACGCTGGTGATCATTCGTGAAGATTTACTCGATCAAGCCAAACCAGAAATTCCAAGCATCTTGAAATATTCAGATCAAGCGAAAAATGGCTCAATGGTTAACACACCATCAACTTATGCATGGTACTTGTCTGGTCTGGTGTTTGAGTGGTTGCTAGAAAATGGCGGTGTAGATGCCATGCACAAAGTGAACCTTGAGAAAGCTAACTTGCTTTATGGTTATATCGATCAAAGCGATTTTTATGCGAATCCGATTGCAAAAGCAAACCGTTCGATCATGAACGTACCATTTACTTTGGCTAATGCAGATCTTGAGAAACAGTTCCTGAAAGAAGCAGAAGCACAACATTTATTGAATCTTGCTGGTCACCGTTCAGTCGGCGGTATGCGCGCAAGTATTTATAATGCCGTGCCTTTAGAAGGCGTGCAGGCATTGGTGAACTTTATGGATGACTTTGCCAAACGCAATGGTTAATTCCTGAAACGAAAAAACCCAGCACAGGCTGGGTTTTTTATGCATTCAATAATTTTAGAAAATAAAAGTATGCAGGATGAATCCGCAGATCAGCATCCCCAACATGAAAAAAAGGCAGGACATCATATCAATATTATAGCGGGAGCTAAGATGATGCTCGACCTGTTGTAATGTTTCTTCTTGCACGATTTTCATAGATATTTATTGTCCGATCTATTTATCGTTAATACTAATTTGTTGTGAGTATTTTTATCATAAAAAATTGATTAAATAAAGTACATTTTTAATTAAAGAGCATAAATTTCATTTTTATTTAAATATTAGATTTGTATGACAACAGATTATTTATATGAGAAATCAATCGCTTATTTTTACAAGGTTTTTAGGGTTATTTTAAATATTTAAAATGAATTTATTTGAATTTAAAAATGTGGATAACTCGGTTTTTAATGAATTTAAATAGATTATTAAGCCAGAAAATATGTATAAAAAATAATCAAAAATTAAAATGACAAATAAGGATATAGATGGATTAAAAGAAGATACCCATCAAAATGAATATCTTCTTTTTCTGTTTGAACTTAGGCCGCTTTTCTATAAATATTGGCCTGAATCCACAAGTTGCCACGAATATACTGGCCAATCTGGAAGTCTCTGTACTGGTCATTCCGCGTTGCAATCCGGATCAAGGTCGCAGGCTGGCCTTCATCATGAATGAGGGTGACATCATAAAGGGTATAGTCCTGACCCATAAACTGCATAGTCGTTTTACCGACAATATTGCCCTGGAACCAGGCTTCATCTTCCTGACCCATGGTTTCGCCGTATAGATAAGCTACCATTTTAGAAAAATCTACGGTTACAGGTTCTTTGTCTTCTTCGCACTGCGGCTGCCAGGCATCAATCTGTTCCTGCAAATTATCCGGGGCTACCCCATTATTGGCAGCCAGAATATCATTCAAGGCACGGTGGTGCTTGATCGAAGCCGGATCATCAACCACCAGATGCTCATGATCTGCAACCGCTTCAAGTTCATAGGCCCAGCCATTCAGATTCACCACATAGGACTGGTCTTTTTCATAATGTGGATGATTGACGCTATACAGGTTATCGAAAGCGTAAATAATATTGTTAGCACCCAGATTCAGGCGCAATACAGCTTGGGTATTGGATTTACAGCTAATAATCCGGTCAATCGTGGCTTTCACCTGATAAGGACTGTCAAAGCACGGAAATGCAGTTTTTAGCGCTTGAGGTTTATTGTTTTCTACCGCAATCACTTGACTCAACTGTACCGCAGCTTTGCTCGGTCCCTGAATCAGCCAGGTCTCTGCATCCATATCACATTCTTGTGTACAAAGGCCCATCGGCATGATTGGTTCATCAAGAGCTTTGCCTAACCACTGTGGAACATCTGTGCCAGGGTTGTCGGTGAGCAAGGTCCAATGTTCGACATGACTACCGAAATTTTGATCATCAATGGTGATGATCTCTGGGCTATTCTGATTTTTCATATGCACAATTGATCTTGGATGATGTATTTATAGTTAATCGAGGGTCATTGCGATTTTTCAAGTCAATCGAATGAATTTTAAAATTAAAATGCCAGTCAAATGAAGTCAATTTTTTTTCTCGCGTGAATCATGCCAGTTTTACCGGGCACATACTTTTTAAAATATTGATGACAGATGCAATGAAAATGGAGCGATTTAATCATCAACCTGATCACTGCAATTTGCTAGAATAACCATGATTTATACCTTAATGGGAAGCCCTGTGTTGCCATTCAAACTTTGGGTCGATGCCGATGCATTGCCCCGTATTCTGCGAGATGTGATTATTCGTGCTTCGGACCGCTATCAGCTAGAAGTCACTTTTGTTGCCAACCAACCAGTCGGAATAACTCCTTCGATCAGAATTAATTCAATTCAGGTGATGAGTGGGGCGGATGCTGCGGATAAAGAGATTATTCTGCGCATGAAAGAGCATGATATTGTCATGACCCAAGATATTCCCTTGGCTGCGGAAGTGATTGAAAAAGGCGGAATTGCGATTCATCCCCGTGGTGAAATTTATACTACAGCCAATGTCAAAGCGCGCTTACATCTGCGCGATTTTATGGACAGCTTACGCGGAGCGGGCGTGCAAACGGGCGGTCCGCCACCGATTTCAGAACGGGATAAACGCGAATTTTCTAGCGCACTCGATCAGACCATCCAAAAACAAAAACGTAAAACTTCCGCGCTTTAAGCCTTATTCAGAGTGACTCGCATGCCCACACAAACCAATATGATTGCCACCTATCTTTTATTGGTTTTTATCTGGGCGACGACACCGCTAGCTATTGTCTGGAGTGTGACGGATTTGCATCCGCTCTGGGCTTTGGCATTGCGTTTCTTTTTGGCTTTGCCTTTTGCATTTGCCTTGTTGTGGCTATTTAAAACCCGTTTTCCCTTAGATAAATTATCCATGCACAGTTACCTGGCTGGCGCATGCAGTTTTATCGGCTCACAGATTTTCACTTATCTGGCCACGGATTATCTGAGTTCAGGCATTATTGCCCTGATGTTCGGACTGGCGCCGATTATTACCGGTTTAATTGGCCGTTTTGTATTTCAGCTTAAGCTCTATCCTTCGCAGTGGGGTGGTATGGCGATTGCCTTGCTGGGTCTGGGCATTATCTGTGTCGGTGGCAAAGATCAGCATATTCAGCCGATTGGCATAGGCCTGATGTTGCTCAGTGTTTTTATTTACTGCGTTTCGATGTTCTGGGTGAAAAAAGTTAATGCACCTCTCGAACCTATGGCACAAGCGGCCGGTTCTATTGCTGTTTCAGCGGTCATGGCCTGTACCATGTTGCCATTTATCTGGCAATTTGCACCAACCCAGATCCCACAGGCAAAATCGCTGATTGGACTCAGTTATGCTGTAATCATGGCTTCCCTGATTGCGATGTTCTGTTATTTTAAACTGGTGCAGAAAATCAAGGCGACCACGTTGTCATTGACCACCGTATTGACGCCGATGCTGGCCTTATTTGTCGGGGTGATTCTGAATGATGAAAAATTATCGGGTGGAGCAGTCTTTGGCGTCGTTATCTTACTGGCTGGTTTGTTGTTATATTTTTCCAGAGAAATTAAAGCGAGCTATAACGCTCGCCTTTCATCACCCAGCAGCACTGACTAAAGCAGTAATTTAGGCAAAGCGAGCCTTGACGCATTCACCCAGTTTGACACGATCTTGTGGATGCATGGTAATAAAATAAGCACCAGTCCGATATTTGCCATTTTCTTCTTCCCGACTGTAGGCCACCTGAGCGGTTGCTGCAATATGGAAGAAATTTTCCGGATGACTCAAAGTCACGTGCAGATAGGTGCCTTCAGCGATAGGGCGCTCATTAAAGAAACTAAAACCGGTTTCTGAAAAGTTCACTTGCTCTGGTACAGGTAACATGCTTTGTACAATTGCGTCATACAAAGAACCGGTAATAAGGTTTAACTTTTGATTAAATAAGGATAAGATTCGAGCAATTTGTTGATCTTTTTCAGATAATTGTTCTAATTCGTAGTTAACCGCATGATCAAATTGATCTAGTTCTGCAAGTAGTAGAAAATAGCGGGGCAAGACGAAGTTAGGATCGTAAGGATCATTCAAGGCAACATCATCGGAAATAATCTGATAATTAATTCGTAAGGCAGCATCGATTCGAGACATGACGCGTCTTTCCGTAAATCCGTTTGGATGCTGTACATTTTCCATAATTTATTACCTCGGACTAGATGGTTATGTTCAAACCAATCTCGCTGTATATAGGGTTGAAATATACTCGCGCACGGCGTAGTAACCACTTCATTTCTTTTATCGCGTTGGTCTCAATGATCGGCCTCACACTCGGTGTGGCAGTCCTCATTACAGTGTTGTCTGTGATGAATGGTTTTGACCGAGAGTTAAAGAATCGTGTCTTAGGAATGATACCTCAAGCGACTGTTTCCTCAACACAAATTTTAACAAATTGGCCAGAACTTGCAAAGCAAATTGAAGGGCATGAGCATGTTCAGGGAGTCGCACCTTTTACTCAATTACAAGGCATGCTGACCGCACAGGGTCAGGTCGCCGGCATTATGGTCAGCGGGATTGAACCCGAGTATGAGAAAAAAGTTTCAATTATACAAAACCATATGGTTGAGGGCAGTATCGACAGCCTGAAAAAAGGTGAATTTGGTATTGTTTTGGGCAAGCAAATGACCGATGCCATGGGTGTGGGTTTAAATGACAATATTACTCTGGTTTTGCCAGAAGCCACCCCATCACCAGCTGGTGTCGTCCCGCGTTTCAAGCGTTTTAAAGTGGTGGGAATCTTCAGTATTGGTGCTGAAGTTGACTCGATGATGGGTTATATCGCTTTAAATGATGCCTCGACCTTGCTGCGTCTACCGGATGGTGCGCAGGGTGTGCGTATGAAGCTGGATGATATTTTCCTGGCACCACAAGTGTCTCAGGAAATTGTGCGTGATTTGCCGGGGAATTTCTATGCTTCGGACTGGACTTATACCCATGGTAATCTGTTCAGCGCGATTCAGATGGAAAAAGCCATGGTCAGCCTGCTTTTATTCCTGATCGTTCTAGTCGCGGCATTTAATATTGTGTCTTCACTGGTAATGGTGGTGACGGATAAAAAATCGGACATTGCCATTTTACGGACTTTGGGCGCTTCACCTGCGACCATTACCAAAATCTTTATGGTGCAAGGTACCGTGATTGGGGTGATTGGAACTTGCGCAGGGGCCATTCTCGGAATTATTGCGGCAACCAGTATCAGTAGCTTTATTGGCTGGCTCAACAATACTTTAGGCCTGAATATGTTTGATGCCTATTTTATTAACTACTTACCTTCGTATTTGCGCTGGCAAGATGTCTTGGTGATTGTCGGCTTGTCACTGGCCCTTAGTTTTGTCGCGACAATTTATCCGGCTTTACGTGCAGCAAAAATTCAACCGGCAGAGGCTTTGCGTTATGAGTAATCTGATTTTAGATGCCCAGAATATTCACAAGTCCTTTACCGATGGTAAAGCCACTGTCGATGTAATTCGTGGCTTGTCATTACAAGTGAAAGCTGGCGAGTTTGTTTCGATTGTGGGCTCAAGTGGTTCAGGAAAAAGTACCTTATTGCATGTTTTGGGTGGATTGGATCGCCCGACGTCAGGTCAGGTCATGGTGAATGGCCGCCGTTTTGATACCTTGTCTGAAGCAGAACGCGGTTATGTGCGGAATGAGCATTTGGGCTTTGTTTATCAGTTTCATCACCTGTTGCCAGAATTTACGGCACTGGAAAATGTGGCCATGCCGCTGATGTTACGCGACAACATGAAGTTTAAGGAAGCCAAACAGCAGGCTGAATATTTACTGGAACGTGTTGGTCTTTCGCATCGTCTGACTCACAAGCCGGGTGAATTATCCGGAGGTGAACGTCAGCGTGTAGCTTTGGCGCGTGCAGTGGTGGGTAAACCTAAACTGATGATGGCCGATGAACCGACCGGAAATCTGGATCGCAAGACTGCAGCAAAGATTTTTGAACTGCTGACCGAATTGCAACGTGAGTTCAATATGGCGATGCTGATTGTGACGCATGATGAACAGCTAGCCCATGCAGCAGATCGGATTTTACATATGCAGGATGGTCTCTGGATTGAACCATAAATAACGAGAATATTCGCATTTGATTGAAGCTCACTCCGGTGGGCTTTATTATTGGGCAAAATAATAACAAGACAGAATAAGATTCAATGTTGCAGTGGCTATGTATTGGCTGGATTTTAGGCCTTGCGTGTATGGGGAAAAGTTTCCTGTCTGTTCAACTGAGCGGAACGGCAGTTTTGATCGTTGCGCTGTTGTGGTATCTGTGTTGCCATAAATTAAAGCTCATCTTGAATACACCACTGCGAAGCTTGTTGATCACTGGATCAAGCCTGCTTTTGGGACTATTTTTAGGTCATGCTTATGCCAATCTGCAACTGGCTGAACGTTTATCCAAGCGAGAACACGAGGTATCTGAAAAAGAAATCGTGGTCTATATCAAAGAGCTGAATAAACTGGGCGATCAGAATATCCAGCAAGCCCTGCATGTGCTTAACCCTGATGGCATTACAGTTAAGTGGATGGGTTTTCTGCCAGTTTCAGATCCTGTCATATCCAGTTTAGGAAATGATGTAACCAAACAGCAGACTCTTGAACTGGGACACTATTATTTATTACAAGGCCAGATTCGACCTAACCATAGTTATGCGACACCGGGTGCTTTTGATGCAGAAAAATGGGCCTTGCAGCAAAATGTTATGGCCGGGTTTAGGATTAAACATATCCAAGAGTTGCAACCGCAACAACTCTATGCACTAGGTCATGCTAAATATCTACGTCAGCAGAAAAATTTGAATCAGCGATTTTTGCTTTGGGTAGAACAGCAGCGACTGACCTTAAGAGAGTTTGTGGCCACACAACCAGTACAGCAGAAAGGCTTGTTACTGGCTCTATTAAGTGGTGATGAAAGTCTCTTGGATCAAGCGACGGAACAGCAATTCCAGCGTTTTGGCATGAGTCATTTACTGGCGATTTCCGGACCGCATGTCCTGATCTTTGCCTTTATCGTTTGTGGAGCGTTGCAATATCTGATTTCAAGGTACGTACCGCAGATTTATCTGAAATGGCCAAGGCAGTATTTTTTGAGTCTGCCTTTTTTGTTATGTGTATTGCTGTATTGTGCCTTTGTCGGTTTTGAAATTCCGGCGTTACGCACTTTACTGATTTGTGTGATTGTGACTTTTACGCTGCTGCTCAGGCAAAGTATGCAGCCATTAAAACTGCTGATTTTAAGTGCTGCCTTATTGTTGCTCTTTGATCCTTTTAGCATTTTGTCGGCCGCATTCTGGCTGTCTTATGGGGCCTGTTTTGTCTTGCTGCGGATCTATCAAACCATTCAGCAGCAACCGCATCAAACAGTACAAACAGCATTACAACGACTGTATTTTGCAATAAAAGTTTTGATGGAGTCGCAGTGGAAAATCTTTCTGGCCCTGTTTCCCTTAATGATGTTGTTTTTTAAGCAGGTGGCTTGGATTACCCCGCTAAGCAACCTGGTGGCTATCCCGTGGATTGGCCTGCTGATAGTTCCCGTAGATATTCTGGCGGCTTTATTATTTTTCGTCTCTGAACCATTGTCGAGTCTGCTGTTTCAGCTCAATGATATTTTTATTCATATACTGCTGGCATTTTTGAATCTGCTTGATCGGCTGTTTGCACCGCAACTGATTCCTGTGGCCATGAATGTCTGGATGATGGGTCTATGTATTTTGGGCTTATTAATTGTCTTTTTGCCGCGTGGCTTAGTGCCCAAAAGCTGGACAGCACTTGCCTGTTTACCACTGTACATTCCTCAACTTAATCAGCATGCATTTCAGCTGTCTGTTCTGGATGTCGGGCAGGGACAGGCCATCTTCATTCGGGAAGGGCAAAAGAGCATGATGATCGACATGGGCGGTTATTATAATGAAGAAAAATTCAGTATTGGTCGGCAAGTGATTATGCCATTTTTGTCTGTGCAAGGTGTTGGAGAACTGGATCAACTGATTTTGACCCATCTGGATCAGGACCATAGCGGTGCATATCACAGCATTAAAGATCAACTAAACATCCGACAAGTGTCATCCAATCAGATGCCTGAAACAGCTGCTTCTTCAAGTTTTCAGTTTTGTTATGCAGGACAGCAATGGCAATGGTCTGAGACGATTAACTTTAAAATTCTGGCACCTCGGCAGCAGCAGTTAAATACGCCAAACTTCAATAAAAACGACCGCTCTTGTGTGATATATCTGCAAGTTAAAAATGCCGGACCGTATCAAAACTTTTTACTGATGGGGGATGCGGGTTGGGAAACTGAATATCAGCTGCTTCAAGATTATCCGGAACTTAAAGTCGATGTGCTGGTACTCGGCCATCATGGCAGTCAGCACAGTTCAGCTTATCAATTTTTAGAAGTTTTGCGGCCTAAATTGACGATTGCCTCGGCTGGAAAATTTAACCGCTATGGCCATCCAAGCCAATTGACTCAGCAACGGTTAAAAGCTCTTAATATTCCATTATTGACCACGGCAGAACAGGGGAGTGTGCACTTTCAGCAACAAGGCTTAAAACTGGTACTTTCTGCCGAACGACATGAATGGCAGTGGTTGTATCGTCAGCCTTTAAGTGACCGATTCCAGTATGGACGAAACTTCATGTAGTTCTTGTGTTTTCAACGCATTTACTTTGTCCAGGGCTTGTTCATGCTCAAGTTTATAGAGATTTCCTAAGTCTTGATGCGCATTAAAGCGTTTATAACTCCAGTGATAATGTTCCGGATGGCGGCGAATTAAATTTTCAATACTGTTGATAATGACTTGCGTACCTTGATTGGCATTGCCACTATAAATTTTTTCATCAACCGTTTCGATAAAGATATCGAATCCATCTGCAGTATTACGTAGAGCATATAAAAACAGGGCGCGCGCTTTGGTCTTTTGAATCAGCTTAGCACTCAAATTACTCGTAGCTAAAGGCACACCGAAATAGGGAATATATTCACCACCGATATTCGGGGTATGATCCGGCAGGATGACCGTAGTGCCGCCTTGTTTTAAGGCCTTAAAAATCTGACGGACGCCAGATTCATCGGTCGGCACCAGATGCGCTTGTTCACGACTACGGGCGGCCCGTACAAATTGATCTGCAGCCTGATTTTTCACAGGTTTGTACATAATGGTCATTGAGGTGAACTGGGCAATATAGGCATTCATAATTTCCCAGGTACCAAAATGCGGCACGATTAACACGAGGCCTTTATTTTGTGCAATGGCATCATGAAGTAGATCTTCGCCAATAACGCGATGAACGCGTTTAAGATTTTTCTGATTGCTTGAGCCCCAAATAGTAAAGAACTCGAAATATGACATTAATTCATTGCGAACCGCAGCACGGTTAATCTGTTCACGTTCCTGATTAGACAGTTCTGAAAGACTGATTTCAAGGTTGAGACGAATGACTTCCGAAGTTTTAGTGACTTTAAAACTGTTCACAATAAAGGCCAGAATACGGGCCATCCAGCGAGAAACCGGAAGCGGTTGGCGGCTAATGTATTTGAGTAATCCGTAAGCTGAATTCCGTGAGCCCTGTTTCGTCATTGATTTCGTCTAAGTACAAAAAAAGAGAACAAAATTTATTATAGGCGAAAACGTTTTGTTTAGACAGAATTACCCGATTCAGTGTATATAATGGATTCAATATAAATCAATTTATTGGATTATTTATGTCCGATTGGCCACCAAAACCTGAAAATCAAATACAAAATACGCAACAGCCAGTTCAACCGACTGGTCCGGAATGGAAATTGCTTGAAAAAGCAGTTTTAGCTTCGGTAGAAGAACAGCGCCGTGCACGCCGTTGGGGAATTTTCTTTAAATTTCTGACTTTTGCTTATCTGCTTGTTGTCATTTTGGCATTAGGCAAAAGCTGTAGTTCAGTTTCTTCAGATGCTAGCGCTGCTGCGGGTTCGCATATCGCAGTCGTGGATATTGTGGGTACGATTGCAGCCGACAAGCAGAGCGTCAACAGTAGCAATACCATCAAATCATTGAAAAAAGCCTTTGAAAATAAACAAAGTAAAGCAGTGGTGCTGAATATCAACTCACCTGGCGGTTCACCGGTACAGTCCGATGAAATCTGGCAGGAAATTCAGTATCTGAAAAAACAGCATTCTGGGAAAAAATTGTATGCCGTGATTGGCGATACTGGTGCTTCAGGTGCTTATTATATTGCTTCAGCTGCGGATGAAATTATTGTCAATCCATCGAGCTTGGTCGGTTCAATTGGGGTGATCATGCCGAATTATGGTGTGACTAATCTATTGCAAAAATTAGGTGTTGAAGATCGCACCATGACTTCAGGTGAAAATAAAGCTTTGCTGTCTATGACTCAGCCGGTTGATCCTGCGCAAAAAGCCCACGTACAGGGTGTGCTGGATAATGTGCATGGTCACTTTATTAATGCAGTTAAACAAGGACGTGGCAATAAATTGAAATCCAATGATCCTGCTATTTTCTCTGGCTTGTTCTGGACCGGTGATCAGGCGGTGAAATTAGGTATTGCGGATCGTATCGGTAGCTTAAATACCTTGAAACGCGAACTGAAAACTGAAAAAGCGTTGAATTACACCATTGAATATAGTCCATTTGAATCAGTCTTGGGTCGTATGGGTTCATCGATTGGGGATGGAATTGCTTCTTCAGTTGCACAGAAGCTTCAGTCAGAAAATAGCACGACACTGCAATGAAACCACTGATTCATTTCGCGCACGCCAATGGCGTGCCATCTAAAGTCTATCAAAAGCTGTTTGATGAATTGCAAGATGATTACGATATTATCTATGTGCCGCTTTTAGGGCCGGATAAGCGTTATCCGGTTGATAACCATTGGAAAAGCCTGACCCAGCAAGTGATTGACAGTATTGTACGTCAGTCACATGGGCGACCTGTCATTGGTCTGGGGCATTCTTTGGGATCTGTGTTAACTCTGCAGGCGACTTTGCAGCGTCCGGAACTGTTTTCACAAATGATCATGCTGGACCCGCCGATGATTATGGGCAAAGAAGCCTTTGCCTTGCATATTGCGAAAACTTTTCGCTTAAAAGCATTGGATAAAATGTCTCCGGCCGGTCTGTCCAAACGCCGTCGTGACCATTGGGATTCACGTGAACAAGCCGCTGAATTGCTGCGCCCTAAAGGTTTTTATCAGGATTTTGATGCAGATTGCTTCCAAGCTTATATTGACCATGCCTTGCAGGATGATCACATCCGGGGTGGGGTAGAACTCACTATTCCTAAAATGGATGAGGTCGCAGTCTTTAGAACCAATCCGTCACTATGGTGGTTGCCTCAGGCAAAACCCAAAATTCCTGTGCATTTAGTTGTGGCTAAGAAAGGTCCATTTCTGGCCCGCAAGTTCCCGCAGCAAGTGCAAAAGAAGTTTGGTATTCCTTTTACCGTAGTCGATGGCGGGCATATGTTCCCATTGGAACAACCTGATCAAGTCGCGAGCTTGGTAAAGCAATTGATTCAGCAACAGTCTGCCTGAGTCATCGAATGTATTGGAAATAAAAAAACGCATCCGAGGATGCGTTTTTTATTTCTAAACTTTTTTAAAACTTGCAGAATTGAACAGGCGCTTGCATTTTCTCATTTCGATACAGCACACCATCTTCAGTATGTTGAATCGTTCCGCTACAAATCCATTCTACAACTTGTGGATAGATCACATGTTCGAGGGTATGCACACGTGTTGCCAAGCTTTCTACCGTATCGTGGTGAGAAACCTTGAGAACACCTTGAGCAAGCGCTTGCCCTGCATCCAGCTCAGCCGTAACATAATGCACTGTACAGCCATGCAGAACATCACCGGTATTGAGTACACGCTGATGCGTATGCATGCCTTTATAATGAGGCAATAGGGAAGGATGAATGTTCAACATTTTCCCTTCCCAGGCTTTCACAAACTTTTCACTTAAAATTCGCATAAAGCCGGCAAGTACCACCAGATCTACATCCCAGTCCGAAAGCTGTTGATGCATGACATCATCAAAAGCTTCACGATTCGGATATTGCTTGTGTTCAATAACTGCAGTCTGAATGTCTGCCTGTTGTGCACGCGTTAAAGCAAAGGCTTCAGGTTTATTGGAAATTACGCCCACAATTTGCCCTGAAAGATTGGCATCAATCAAGGCTTGCAGATTTGATCCACTACCTGAAACAAGTACAGCAATTTTAATCATGCGAAATTACGCAAAGATCACACGAATTTTTTCGTCTGCACCTGCAACTGATTCAGCATTGTCTTGAATCTGACCCATCGCCCATGCATTTTCGCCAAGCTGGTTAAGTAGTTCAACAGTTTTGTCTGCATCAGCTGCATCAACAACCAGCACCATGCCGACGCCACAGTTGAAAGTACGGTACATTTCAAACTGTTCTACGCCGCCTTCACGTTGTAGAAGCTTGAATAGCTCAGGCCACTCCCAAGAAGATTCATTCACAAGCGCTTGAGCACCGTTTGGAAGTACGCGCGGCAAGTTACCTGGTAAACCACCACCCGTGATGTGTGCCATCGCATGCACATCAACGTGTTTTAACAGTTCAAGAATTGATTTGACATAAATACGTGTTGGTTCCATTGCAGCATCTGCAAGTGGGCGACCATCGACGATTTGATTCAGGTCAACGTTTTTCACGTCCAGGATTTTACGAAGCAGTGAGTAGCCGTTTGAGTGCGCACCTGAAGAAGCTACACCAATTAAAACGTCACCCGCTTTGACTTTAGAGCCATCAATAATTTTGCTTTGCTCAACAACACCGACACAGAAACCTGCAAGATCGTAATCTTCGCCTTCATACATGCCTGGCATTTCAGCAGTTTCACCGCCAACTAATGCACAGCCAGCAAGTTCACAACCAGCGCCAATACCAGTGACTACATTTGCAGCAACATCAACATTTAAGTGACCAGTTGCATAATAATCAAGGAAGAACAGTGGCTCAGCACCACAGACAAGAAGGTCATTCACGCACATTGCAACCAGGTCTTGACCAATTGTGTCATGACGGTTCAAATTCAGTGCCAGACGTAATTTTGTACCAACACCATCTGTGCCAGATACGAGAACAGGTTCTTCATAACCTTTAGGAATTTTACAAAGTGCACCAAAGCCACCTAGACCGCCCATAACTTCGGGACGTGAGGTACGCTTAGCGACAGATTTGATACGATCGACTAACGCGTCGCCCGCCTCAATGTCGACACCTGCATCTTTGTAGCTTAAACCAGTGTTTGGGGTAGAAGTTGAGTTGCTCATAATGAAGTCTCCGCATTCGCGGGTGCGATTATAACCTGAATATGTAAAACTCTTATGGTATTTGTGGCCTAAAATGCTATCTTTATTAAAATATTTTAATTTTTAGAATGATTAATAGAGAAAAGGCAAGATTCTATGGTCGATCGTACTTTACGGCGCATTCTTATACTTGCTGGTATAGCATTGATACTTTGGGTTTTATATCTGCTTAAACCAGTTGTAGTTCCTTTTGTTGCAGCTTTTCTAATTGCTTATTTATTTAGCCCCTTGGTTAATGTTTTGCACCGCATTGGGCTGGCTCGATGGCTCTCGATCAGTATCGTATTTATCGGGATTGGGATCGTGGTTACATTGGTGATGTGGTATCTGGTGCCACTAGTCTGGCAGCAGCTGATGTATGCGCGTGATAGCATTCCGGCCGGGATTCACTGGATCAATTACACGTTCTTACCTTGGCTTTCCGATAGCTTTAATCTGGTCCCGATGGAAATCGATACCGATCAGATTTCCTCAGTCGTAATGGACTATGTCCAGACCAATTATAGTGCTGACAGTATTCAGGCAATGCTGCTAAAACTGGCACAGTCTGGCCTAAACTTTATCCAGATTGGCGGCACGATTGTCCTGATTCCGATTATTGCCTTTTATTTCTTGCTGGATTGGGATCGTATGCTGGACAGCTTACGCCGTCTAATTCCCCGTCCTTATGAAAAAACAACCTTAACTATTGTGAGTGAATGTCATAGTGTCTTAGGTGCCTTTGTCAAAGGTCAGTTCCTGGTCATGGTTCTGTTGGGCGTGGTTTATGCAGTGGGACTGCAACTGATTGGCCTGGAGATTGGCTTGATCATCGGGATGATTGCCGGATTGTGCAGTATCATTCCGTATCTTGGTTTTGCGGTTGGAATTATTGCCGCAGTCATTGCAACCTTTTTCCAATTTGGAATCGACTGGTGGCAGCTGGTACTGGTGGGGATTGTATTCATGGTGGGTCAGGCTGTAGAAGGCTATATCCTACAACCGTTCTTACTAGGTGATAAAATTGGTCTTTCTCCTGTAGCTGTAGTATTTGCAGTTCTGGCAGGTGCGCAACTGGCCGGATTCTTGGGTATGCTGATTGCCTTACCAGTGGCAGCCGTGATTGTGGTACTGCTGCGGCATATCCGTGAGTATTATGAACATACGCCATTTTATGGTGATCAGGCTGTTATCATACAAGATGCATCTACCGGTTCAATCAATATTGAAACAGCAGACTTAGATGTTGATATTGAAATGAAAAAGCCACAGAAAAAACCGCTGCAAGCAGAGGAGAACTCAAGTAAAATTCATGATCCACATCGTAAAGACTCATAAGGCCAAAAAATCGTATGCGTCAATTGCAGTTAGATATAGAACCTCAGCTCGATGCCCGAATCAGTGATTTTTCAGGGCCGGGTTGGGGGCATGTCATTGATGCTGTCCGTCAATTACATGCAGGCCTGATCAACCAATTTTATGTCTATGGGGGAGCCGGTACAGGTAAAAGTCATTTGTTGTCTGCCATCTGTGACTCTTATCTGGAAGTAGGTAAATCTGCAATTCAGGTATCTTTGCTTGAGCTTTTAGATGCACCGACTGAGGCGATTACCTCTCTGGATCGTTTTGATCTGGTAGCACTCGATGATATCGAAGCGATTAGTGGCGTACCCCATTGGCAACGCGCCGTCTTTCACTTGATTAATTATAATAATGAAGGTGGTGGACAGTTGGTGTTTTCGTCACGTTTTGCACCTATCGAACTCAAACTTGAATTGCCAGATTTACAATCCCGTCTCACGCAGGCGGTCAGTACCCGTGTTCCGAGTGGCAGTCTGTATGCTGATCGCTATGCGCTGGTTTCCTCGGTACTCGATCGTCGTGGGATCCATTTAGATCCTCAAATCTTTGACTATTTACTCAGCCATGGGCCGCATCAAACTTCAGTACTGCTTCAAAGATTAGAGCAGATTATTCAACTACTTAAAGGGGAAAAGTTGAAAGTCAGCAATGCCAATCTGCGGCAGATATATGCCTTGATTGACGAATATCGGTAAATCATAAAAATTCTTGAGTAATTACTCAGTCTATGCCACAGTAAGGCAAAATAATTCGCTGTTGCAAGGATTCTGCAACTTTAGAAGAAAAAGAAAGAAATAAAAATTAAGGAGAAGGTTATGCTCAAGAAGAGCATAGGCATAGCTTTGCTATGTATAGCGGGGCAGTCGTATAGTGCAGATATTATTGTAACCACTACAGAAGATATTGAAAAAGATGACAAGGAATGTTCACTTCGAGAAGCTGTTGAGTATGTTAACCGTGGCTTAGCTAAATCAGGTTTTATGGGGTGTGGTGGGGAGAACTCATCCAGTACCATTATTTTAAAAGAAAAAAATACCTATGTGTTGAACCAGCATATCGCGATTAAAAAATCTCTTACCATCCGTGCGGTCGCAGAAAGTGATGGCGAATTCAGTACGGATGAAAAAGCATTAGGCTTGCATAATGCTCATATTCAAATGAAAGGTACTGATAACCTTTTCCGGATCAACAGTACAGATACATTGGTTCAGTTAAATTTGAAAGAACTGGATCTTGAAGGCTGTGGTAAAACCAGTTGTGCTGAACAAGGTGGCCTAATTTATAATAAAGGTCAGCTAATTCTAGAATATAACCGTCTATTTAATGCTGCTGCCAACTTGGGTGGGGCAATTTATAATGCTGGCAAGTTTGGTCAGAACTTAACAAGCCGTGCACAAATTAAAAATAGTCTGATCGAAAATAATAAAGCCCAACGAGGCGGGATCCTGTATAGCGAGCTACCTGCTTTCCTCATTTATCAAAGTGTACTTAAAAATAATCAGACACTGGATAATTCCGCGACCAATATTTATAGCGCGGGACAGTTTGCTGACTCCAGTAAAGATCAAGGTATTAGTGGGGAGGTATTAAGTAGTACGATACTAAAAAATAAGGGTGTATTTATTAATGTCCTGGACGGGATGGGATTGAATAATCTCACCATAGTTGACAATGAAAATACTGCTTTAAATATCCATGCACCGTATGGAAGAGCTTATGTAGCGAATAGTATTATTTTAAGAAATGGTACACAGGATTGCCAAATTATCACTGGTGATAAGTCTGTGTCGCAAAATAATCTACTGACAGCCTCGTGTGGTGTAGGGGATGCCGTCGCACCGAACCAATTCTGGAGTGGTACACGACTTTTTGCTGAATCCTCAGATAAAAGTGAAGGTGCTTGTCAGACCCTACAAGAAAATAATAATGCCATACTTTGTCCATATAGCGTTCCTAAAGGACAATTTCTCGGTTATATGCGCCCACGAATTTTGTTGAACTATATCCTTGTGAGTGAATCACCGATTGTGAATAGAGGCACAGGATTGAGTTTAGCAAATCCAACAGTAGCATGTGAGGCGGCAGATCAGCGTGGGATCAACCGTTTGATGGATAATCTGTTTTGTGATCGAGGTGCTGTTGAAATCACAATACCAATTTCAGGCAGTCTAGTGGGACAAGATCTGTTAAAGGGTGAAATTGCCAAGTTTTCAATTGAATCTTATCTGGGAGATAGTGATTTAATTCCAAAAGAACAGTGTAATGCCATTGTTGGTCATAATCCGACGGGTGAGCCTTGGCAAGATGGCTGTTTGAAAGTGGTACAAACCAAAACAGCTTCCAAGGGTAAAACAATCATCGATATTCATGGCAATGTCGTTTATACCCCCGATTCTACCTGGCATGGAGCAGATATTTTCGAACTACAAGTGGTGACCTCATCGACACGATTTAATAAAAGTAAACCTTATTTGACTATTACTACTCAAATTGTTCAGGAGCCAAAAAATGAAATGGAAGACAAAGCAGTCAAAACTTCAGGCGGCTCATGGGGGTGTGGTGGATTACTGATTTTACTCGGATTAATAGGTTTACGCCGTGGATTAAAAGATTAAGGAAAAATCATGAAAAATTATAAAAAAGGACTGCTTGCGGCCATGATTTTATCTGCCATGAGTTTGATGGCAGCCGAAGATAAAACGATATATGTGACTACTTTTGCTGATGAAGATGGCGAGAATAATAATGCCTGTTCTTTGCGAGAAGCCATTAAAACTGCAAAACTGGATAAATCTTATGGCGGATGTAATGTAGGACGTACGCTTCGATTGGATGGTTCAGCTGCAGATGTGATTCAGCTTGAAGCAGGCGAGTACAAATTAGATAAAGAGCTGATCGTAGAGTCAGCGCTCAAAATTTATGGGAAAACTCCGCTTAATTATGCTAGTCGTAGTCCGATTACGCTGTTATATCCAACCCGGGAGGCTTTAAAAAGTACTATTTCGGGCCAGGGGAAAACCAGATTATTTAATAGTATGGCCAGTCAATCCAGTCTGGAAATTCATCATCTGATCTTAAAGGATGGCTATGCAGCAATAAATACCTTGGATAAAGGTAATGGCGGTACTTTTTATGTAGCAGGGCCTTTAAGTATTAATACCAGTGAAATAGTAAATTCCCGAGCAGCTGCAGAAGGTGGTGCGATTTATAGTGTAGCAATGAATACGGAAAGGAATATTGTCATTCAGGATTCTTTGATTCAAAAAAATCAGGCGAGTTCATATGGTAGTGTTCTGGCGATGGATTGTCAGGGAAATTTAGGTACAACTCAAACCAATGTGAAAATTAATTCCAGTAGTATTGTTAAAAATGGTTCAGACACTGCTAACAGTATTATTGATTTTTGTGGCTATGCCACAGTAGAAATTGTTAACTCTACTATTGCGAAGAATACTGCCAGTACCACAGGACATATTGTGCGTATGACGAATGAAGTTAATCGTCCGCTCAGTAAATTCTCCAGTTTAACTGCATTAAGTAATACTATTGTTGAAAATACAGCCCAATCTACTTTATTTTATGACAATACCGGGTTTAGGTATTTTAATTTCAATATTTTAGCCTTTAACCAAGGCCTGTCTTGTGAATATGCCTTAAATCAGGGGAATCCGACCAAGGCACAACGTGTTGAATTTTCTACAATTCGAAATGCAATTCAAACGACTGGGCCATCACGTTGCGTATTGCCAGAATTAGACGAAGATACTACTTCAAATAATCTTGATGTCTCTAACAATATAATCAGCAGTTTATTAACAAATTATATTGAGCCTGCTATTGATAATCGCTATTTAGGGCTATATTACCCGCGTGATAATCAGACCGCAACGGATTTGGTAGATATCGGAGTGAGTGGCTGTATTGAACAAGACCAGCGTGGTATTGATCGTGTGATTGGATCCACATTAACATTTGATCCAAGTGCAAAAAATACTTGCGAGATCGGCTCAGTTGAAATCCGACGTTTGACTGCAGCCGATATTACGGACTTGCAAAATAAGAGTTTGGTAGAACTCAATGACTTTTATCAGGAGAATATAGATGATCTCGAAGAAATCATTGCTGATAAAAATACTCCAGAAAATGAGCTTCCTGGTTTAAAGGAAGAATTGAAAAGTTATCAGGATTTGCTTAAATATACCAAGCAATATCAGAAATATCGCGCAATCTATATTAATCCTTTTATCTTGGCTATGCCTCAAGAAACTCTAACCAATGATAAGATTCAAATTAAAGCCTTAAATTCAGAAAATTATGAGGTCAGTGTAAAAACTTTAGGTGTTGGTAAGTTAATTGGTACTGGTAATTCGACCACTGTGGAAGGAAATCCCAATGATCCAAATCTTAAATGTGAGTGGAAACCTGATTTAAACCGGATCATGATGTATCGCACTGATGGTAAGCAGACCAGTTCGGTTGATATGGAGTTCTGTAGTTATACACTTAAAGACCAGGCTACAGGTGTAAGCAGTGCTGGCCTCTTAAGAGCAGCTTTTAACAACATTGCACCAATTGCAAAAGATGATGAATATCGGCTTAGTCCAGAGAATAATCTTACAGTGATGGTAAATCCGCTTGAAAATGATAGTGATGATGGGGATGGGCCTCTACCATCAGGAAAGTCGGCTTTTTATCAAGATAAAGATGGAAAAGAGATCCCGATTCATATTGTTAAGCTGCCTGCGGGAGTTTCACTGAAGGCAGAGCGACAAGGAGCCTGTCCTGATACCTACCAAAATCAGACCTGTTATGGTGGACAGCTGACATTTAGTGTAAAAAATAATTTAAGCCAGGCAAATTACAGCATGGATTATGCGATTTTTGATGCTGATGAAAAAATGTCAGAAAAAGCGACAATCTTGTTACGTAATACAGTTAAAAATACGAATACGTCCTCAAGTGGTGGGGCAATTGGAATGTGGGGGCTACTAGGATTATTAGGGCTTGCAGGTTATCGCCGCTTAAGAAAATAAAATATGATTGAAACATCAAAAAAGCCTCCATATGGAGGCTTTTTTATATTAAGTTTTTAATGCGAGTTAGGCTGCTGAGTCACTTGCTGATATTTGAGAATGTATTCTTCGCGAATGGCAAGGCGTTGCTCAGGAGACGCTTTTTGCATACGTGCGCCCAGTTCTTTGCGTTCCTGACTGCTCATCATTTGCCAAGTCTCACGCATTCTTTGTTTTTCCGCATTAGGGAGTTGAGTAAACCAGTCCATACGCTGCTGTAAGCTAACACGTTGTTGTTCGGGGATTTCTTTTAGAGATTGGTAACGTTTAATCAGTGCCAATTGTTCAGAATCAGAAAGACTATCCCAAGTATCAGTTACTTGGGTATTCGCATCTTTGGAAAATAGCCAAAAACGTTCAAATCCTGCAAAGCTGGTTTGCAGAAAACTGAATGCACAAAAAGCAATCACCAATTTTTTAGCTGCCATGTGGAACTTTGTCCTCACCTAAAACCATTAACATTTCTAAATCTTCAAGCATTTGCGGAGACAGTTTTGGGACTGACACCATTTGAGTTTGCGGTTCGTTATGGTCCGAAAGATTCGGTAATACCACAACGCCTGCAATCGCAGCTGCCAAAGCAAAACCTGACATTTTTAGAAATGCAAAGCGTGAGTGTTTTGAATCCTGAATTTCTTCAAGAACATGGTGCATGACAACAGGTTTGTCTTTATGTTGTTGTGCCAGTCCATCAAGTTTGGAAGTTACTTGTTTTAAGAAATCATCTTGATTCATTCGGATGACCCTCCCAGATATGGATTTAAATGTGCTAAAGAGGCGCGTAAGCCTTGGATAGCACGGTGGTAATGGGTTTTTACACTGCCTTCTGTGCAGTTCATAATCTGTGCGGTGGTATGCGTATCAAATCCTTCCCAAGCTCTGAGCATAAATGCCTGCTGCTGACGCACAGGCAATTTTGCAATCGCTTCCTGGATTTCTTCAGCAGTGACTGCCTGATCGAGAAAGTCCAGCGGCGTTGGTGTTGATTCATCGACGACATCATCAAATTCAATTTCGTCGTCATCAAGACTGACTTTCTTGAAAAATGAAAACATTTGACCACGCCGTGACTCTTTACGACGCCAGTCCTGTAACTTGTTGTTGAGAATGGTATAAAATAGGGGATACCATTCTTCAGTACTTTTTTCTGCATAGGATTTGTGTAAGGAAATGAAAGCTTCCTGAACCAGATCCATGGCAATACCATGATGACCTTGAGTCGCACTTTCCATCATCACCAAGGCACGCCCCGTCACATCCTGCATGAAATTCTTCAGACGTGCTTCAGCCGTACTCTTCAGAATACTTACATCGTGTGTTTGCAACTGTTTTGGTGCTAAATCCATAGAGATGGAAAATCCTGTCATTGGACACCCACCATTATTCCCAAGTTCATAATCATATAACGTTGGGAATCCTGGTTTGGTTGACAATTAAGTTTATTATTTTTGTAGTTTAATCTATTTTATACATGGGCAGGGTCGTATTAAAACACTGTAACCTAAATCCCTAATTAGATACGTTGACGTACCATTTCAAAGAAACAGATCGAACCTGCAATTGCGACATTCAGTGATTCCTGACCGCCAGGTTGCGGAATGCTCACGGCTTCAGCATGTTGCATCGCATAATCAGACACGCCTTGGCCTTCATTACCCAGAATCCACACGCAAGGTTTACGTAAGTCTTTTGAATACAGGCTTTCAGCACGGTGTGAGCTAGTTACATAGACAGGGATTTGAAATTGCTCAAGAATTTGTTCAAGCGCGATATTTTCAAAGGTTTGCAGTGTGAAATGTGCACCCATACCGGCACGTAATACGCGTGGAGACCAGAGCGAGGCAGAACCTTTGGTACACACAATCTGTTCAATACCGGCAGCAGCAGCCGAGCGAAGCAGGGTGCCTACATTACCCGGATCCTGTACATTTTCCAGAATCAAAGTGTCTGCTTTAAAATCCAATGCATAATTTGCTGTTGGTAAAGTGACCACAGCTAAACACGCTAAAGATGTTCCTAAGGTACTTAAATCTTTGTATAAAGATTCGCTCAGAACAAAGACCATACCTGTGTATTTTGCGAGAATTTTCTCGAAATCAGGATGTGAAAGTGCATGTTCTGTAGTGAAAATCGAATCAATTTTACGGTTTTCATGTAGCCAGGCGAGAGACAGATGCGTGCCTTCTAAAACCGTTTGACCCTGTTTTTTACGATAGGTATTTTGTTCAATTAAACCACGTAAGTGTTTAATCTTTGGATTGTCTTTTGAATCAAGAAAAAAAGTTGGCATGGGAGATATAATCCACGGCAGCCGATTCAATATCGACTGCCGCTATAAAAATTAGTTGTGGTAGCTGGTCACAAGATCAACTTCGTTTTTAGAACCAATGATCACTGGCACACGTTGATGTAGATCTGTCGGTTCGATCTCAAGAATACGCACACGACCTGTAGTCGATGCACCGCCAGCCTGTTCCATGAGCATGCTCATTGGGTTGGCTTCGTACATTAAACGTAGACGGCCTGCTTTAGCCGGATCTTTAAGGTCGTATGGATACATGAAGATACCGCTACGGCAAAGAATACGGTGAATGTCGCCCACCATACAGGCAACCCAACGCATATTGAAGTCTTTTTCACGAGGACCGGTTTTGCCTGCTAACAATTCATCGATATAACGCTGTACTGGTGCTTCCCAATGACGTTGATTCGACGCATTGATCGCATATTCTTTAGTATCTGCAGCTACCTGAATGGCTTCAGAAGTCAGTAGGAATTCTTGAGTCTCAGGGTCATAGGTAAAGAACACTACGCCTGCGCCGACGGTCAATGCCAACATGGTCGATGGACCATAAAGCACATAACCTGCAGCTACCTGATGAACACCGGCTTGCATAAAGTCTTCTGCCTGAGTCACGGCATTTTTTGCAGGAAGAATCGAAAAAATGGTACCAACACACATATTGATGTCGATATTGCTTGAACCGTCTAATGGATCGAACAATACCAGAAATTGACCATTTTCTTGTGCAGGGGTGAATTCATCCAGTTCTTCTGAGGCCAAACCACCCACATTTGGATGTTGCTGCAAGGCATCAATCAAATAGTCATTAGAAATGACATCTAGTTTCTTTTGCTCTTCGCCTTGAACGTTTTCATGCTGTGCACTTCCCAATACACCCGCTAAAGCACCTTTTTGCAGTAATTGATCAATGTCTTTGCAAGTGTTTGCAATCGTTTCAATAACTTGTGCAAGTTCAGGTGTGAGATTCCCGCTTTGTTGTTGTAAAAACTGGGATAAAGTGCGGTATGACATAGGGGAAACTCCAAAACTTAAATCGGGAAAAAATGATCAAAACGATATGCGGCTATATTTTAGATGAGAACGTACTAAAAGAAAAATTAAACTGGATTATTTGTATCGATTTTGCCCTTGCAACTCCTGCGGAAAGTGCTATGTTGAAGACAAAGGAAAATTGAGAATAGGAGCACAGATATGACAACATTGAAGTTTGATGCGACTCCAACACCAAGCGAAGGCATTACTTTAGATGATATCTCTGAAGACAAGATGAAAGAAGCCTGGCGGGATTATGAAGCAAAACCAGAGTACAAACAATTCAATAAACATGACCTGATCGAATCGATGCATCCGGCTGAACAGGATCAGCTTCCAAAGTAGACTGATTCTTTAATTGAAGCCAATAAAAAGCACTCATGATTGAGTGCTTTTTATTTGATGAAACCATCATGAATGAAAATTATTTCAACAATGGTGGTACCGCTTCATAATTAATTTCTACACGGCGGTTTTCTTTCCATGCATTTTCATCATGGCCCGCATTGATTGGCATTTCCTTACCATAGCTGACTGCTTCCAATTGACCAGGATTAACACCAGTCGTTATCAGGAAGCTTTCTACTGCTTTGGCACGACGCTCGCCAAGTGCCATGTTGTATTCACGGGTACCGCGTTCATCGGTATGACCAGTTAAGGCTACACGTGAATTGGCATTGGCCATTAGGAACTGCGCATGGGCTTGCAATGTATTTAGATCTTCATTGCTGAGTTCAGTACTGTCATAGTCAAAATGCACCACGCGTTTTGCCAAGAATGCTTTATTTTCTGCAGTAACGCCTTTTGCCGAAGCGCCTGCCATGTTTTGTGCATTCAGTGCTGCATCTTCACTCAGACCTTGAGTATTCACAGTTGTTGTACCAGTTGTATCTAAACTACCCGTTTGAACTTCAGCGGCAGGCTTACGGCTCGCACAACCTGTCATGACAACAGCTGCTGCTAAAAGTGGCAAGGCAAATAATTTTACTTTGTTCATCTTCATCTCCATGAAGTTTGATTATGGGGTAAAGGGTTTATCAATATAAAAATGTTATTTGGGTGCCCAAGCCGGTTCACGGACTTCGCCCGTTTCACTTGGTAAATTCATACGGAAACGGCCATCCAGCGACATGATCGATAAAAGTCCGCGTGCACCTTCACGGGTGGCATAGACCACCATCTGGCCATTTGGCGAGAAGCTTGGTGATTCGTCCAGTGTAGTTGGCGTCAGAATATTGTTCACACCGGAAGTCATATCCTGAACCGCAACTCGATAGTTACTGCCGCTTGGACGATGAACTAACGCAAGTTTTTTACCATCTGCGCTCAGCGTACCACGCGCGTTGAATGCACCACGGAAGGTCAGGCGTTTATTGCTACTTGATTCAAGATCATGGCGGTAAATTTGTGGAGAACCGCCACGGTCAGAAGTGAAAATAAAGGATTTTCCATCTGGCGAATAACGTGCTTCAGTATCAATGGCACTGTCATTGGTCATACGTTGTAGCTGACGCGTTTCCAGATTCATCTGGTAGATTTCCGGATTGCCGTGCATAGAGGCAGTAAACAGCATGCTCTTACCATCTGGAGAGAAGCTCGGCGCGCCATTCAAGCCGCGGAAGCTGGCCAGTTTTTCACGTTGTCCGGTCGCCAGATCCTGTACATAAATCGCCGGACGTTTGGTTTCAAAGGACACATAAGCGATTTTTTTGGCATCTGGTGTCCATGCCGGAGAAAGGATTGGATCACGTGAGGTCAAAATGGTTTTTGGCTGTTCGCCATCGGTGTCGGCAATCTGCAAGGTATAGCGTTGTTCCGGCGTAGCAGGATTACGCAGCACATAGGCAATACGTCCGCTAAAATCACCAGGAATACCGGTCAATGCCTGATAGATGGCATCACTGATCATATGTGCTGCCTGACGGGTGCGTGAGGCTGGAACGGTCAGCAATTCATTTAATAGATATTGTTTTTTTTCGACATCATAGAGCTGATACTGGATTTCAAAAGAACCATCGGCTGTGGTCTTGGATGAGCCGGTGACTACATAGGGAACACCAGCTGATGCCCAAGCTTCTGCATTCGGATTATTCAATGTCGCTGTTGCAGGCAGGTTTTTTGAAGCACTGGTAAAGCGGCCAGAACGATTCAGGTCATTTTCCACAATAGGATAAATGCTCTGATCCTGACTGAAAGGTACAACGGCAATTTTAGGTGCTGCCTCAGGTGCCTTGGTAATTTCCAGATGCAATTGGGCATAGGACTGGGTTGCCAATACAGGGCTTAAAGCGCTAATGATTGCGAGGCAGAGTAGATGTTTGCGAGTCTTTTCCATCATTCGTTATTTACTCAAATCAACGGATTTATTGTATAGGTGCTTGGGCTACATCATCGCATGGATTTAATAGAATAAAACCATGAATTTATGACCAAACTGTTATGACACTGTGAAAAGTGAATATTATTTAATCAATTTAAAGTGAAGTTTAGCTTAAAAAATAAAAGCCATCACAACATTATTTATGTGATGGCTCCGTTTTTTATTGCGCAGTAAAGGTTGAAGTAAAGCTTCGCGCTTCACGGCGTGCATCTGGATCGGAAGGCATTGGATAAGGTGCAGCAGCACGAACTGCAGCTTCTACACTGGCTTTCATATCGGGATCACTTGCACTTACCACTACAGAAATGACAGAACCACTATCACTTAGCGTGACGCGAGCGTTGGCAGTTTTACCAGATGAACCCACTGGTGTATTCCAAGCCTGTTTAACTTTATTAGTAAAATCGCGCTTCGCAGTGGATGCAATCCGTTTTGATTCCGCTTTTTTCTGTGCAGCTTCTTCAGCAGCCTGTTTAGCGGCTGAAGCTTTGGCATCTGCATCAGCTCTGGCTTTTGCTTCGGCATCTGCTTTGCGCTTGGCGTCTGCATCCGCTTTGGCCTTAGCATCGGCATCTGCCTTGCGTTTGGCATCAGCGTCGGCTTTAGCAGCCGCATCGGCTTTAGCTTTCGCATCAGCATCCGCTTTGCGTTTCGCCGCTGCATCATTTTTAGCCTTGGCTGCCGCGTCTGCTTTGGCTTTTGCTGCTGCATCCGCTTTAGCTTTCGCATCCGCATCTGCTTTACGTTTCGCCGCTGCATCATTATTGGCTTTTGCTGCCGCATCTGCCTTTGCTTTAGCAGCAGCTTCAGCCTTACGTTTGGCATCAGCCTCTGCTTTGGCTTTTGTTGCAGCATCCGCTTTTTGCTTAGCAGCTAAGTCGGCTTTTTTCTGTGCTTCCAGTTTGGCTTTTTGTGCAGCATCGGCTTTGCGCTGTGCATTCAGTTCAGCTTGGCGTGCAGCTTCGGCTTCCGCCTTGGATTTTTGCGCTGCATCCGCTTTGGCTTTTGCCGCTGCCTGTTTCGCCTGTTCAGCGGCTTCGGCACGTTTCGCTGCTTCAGCTGCTTGTTGCGCAGCCTTGGCTTGTGCTGCCTCTGCCGCTTTTAGTTCCTGCTGGGCTTTTTGTGTATCGACTTTAGGAGCAGGCGGAGTCACAGGTACAGCAGGGGCTGCTGTCGGAATCACAGGAGCAGGTTCTATACTGGGTTCAGCAGTCTGGGTAATTTCTTCTGCGACATTTTCATGTGCAGTTTCCTCAAATTCGGTTTCTTCGCGAGTCACCGGTTTAAGGTCTTCTGGCTTGATCAGAACGGTTTTGATCTGTTTTGGCGGTTCAGGGGGGTTACTCATGCCCAGATAAAGTAAGCCCACCAAAGCCACTGCATGGATGCCTAAGGTGAATCCAAGTGCGATGGCTTTTTTCTGAAATGGTGGCTTTTTATAGTCTTTCATACTTTATTCTAATGGCTTGGTCAGTAAACCGACTTGAGAAAGGCCAGCATCTTGCAGGCTGGACATCAAGGCCATGACATCGCCATATGGACGGGTATTATGGCCATTGATCACGACATTGAGCACCTTGTTGTCATTTTGTGCCTGGGTTTGGGCATCAACCAGCGTACGCGTTAATTCTTCCAGTGTGACCGGGCCAGTCGCCTGATTTTTATATTCTAGATAATATGAACCATCTTCTTTAAGCGTGACAATCCTCGGGGTATCCTTGGAATCGATCGGCAATCCATTGGCCTGAGGCAAGTCAACCTTGATACCGCTGGTAATCATCGGAGCGGTGACCATAAAGATCACCAGAAGTACCAGCATGACATCGATATATGGCACCACATTCATGTCACTTTTCAGTGGCTTTTTAATACGCTGAAAGCGTCCTGAACCTTGAATTGCCATTAGTCTTTGTCCTGAGTTACGCCTACAGACTGACGTTGCAATAGCGCTACCATTTCTTCGGCAAACAGCGCACGGTCAGAGTAGACCGTTTCACCTTTGGCCGTAAAATGGTTGAAAGCCAATACCGCTGGAATAGCTGCGAACAGACCGATCGCCGTTGCAATCAAGGCTTCGGCAATACCGGGTGCGACTGTTGCCAAAGTCACCTGATCAACATCTGCCAGGCCAATGAAGGCGTTCATGATGCCCCAGACTGTACCGAACAGACCGACATAAGGCGCAACCGAACCGATACTGGCCAACGCACCCAGACCTTGTTCCAGATGACCTTGGTCACGGCTTAAACCGACACGTAGAATACGTTCAGTTCCTTCAATCGACTGGGCAGTCGGCGCATGGCGTTTTTTCAGTTTCAGGAACTCGCCCAGACCCTGATAGAAAATGTCTTCAAGGCCGGTACGTTTGGAGTTGAGTTGCGCATTGTTATACAGGGTATTCAGCTCAGCGCCAGACCAGAAGATTTTCTGGAAATGTTCATCATCGGCCTGGGCTTTTTTATAACTCATATAGAGCTTGGCAATCAGATACCAGCTATATATTGAGGCTAACAGGAGAGAAAGCATCACCAGTTGTACGACAGGGCTTGCTTGTAAAATAAGATCTGAAACTTGAAGAGATGATTCTAACTGAGTCGCCATAGTTGTTACGTGTGCCAATAAATTTTTTTAGTCTTGTTCCAATTCTTTTTGAATTAGTTCGCGGATTTCATCCGGGAGTCGACGTGGTCGCATCTCTGCACTGATACATGCCAACTCAACCTCACCTGATGCAAGCATGATTTCACCACGATAAATATTTTGTTGCAATACAAATGATGAAGCTTTACATGAAATGACACGTGCCGTAACAGTAATTAAATCATCCATCAGGATCGGGCGCATATATTTGACATTAATTTTATGCACCACAAAATTGTAGTCTGTCTGATGCCAGTAATGGCTCACTCCAGCGGCACGTAACCATTCGGTACGGGTACGTTCCATATAGCGAATATGATTGGCGTGATAGACAATGCCACCCGCATCAGTATCTTCAATATAAACGCGGATATTGAATTCAAAGTGATTCGCCATAGTTTTGTTCCATGCAGATTTTCGAAATTTTTGCTTGTTTTTAGATGCAGGAGAGGGATTAGAATTTGCCGGATTCCTGCCAAAAGTCAAGCAATTTAGCGGTTCAAAGTTTAGCATTGTGAGTTTTGAGACCAATGGCACAAGGTGTCAAATCTGGAGAGAAGTCGCCAAGATGAAGTGCTGAGCGCTTAACAGCTCATTTATAAAACAGCAGCAGATACTAAAATGCGCGAGTCCTTAGAGCCGCGCATTTTTAGTAATAGAAGATTAGCCTTTATTTTTCTGTTTCCAGTTGGCCTGAACCTGCTCGGCCACTTTTGGATAGTCCAGAATAAAACGGACATGGCTTTCGACACCAGTTTTCAGGGTCGCATCATCGACAATGAAATTCGGGTTGTGATTCGGTGTGGCTTTTGTCGGGTCCTGATCTGCCGGTGTAGCACCGACAAACACGAAGAGCGATGGCATGAGCTGACCATAATAAGCAAAATCTTCACTGGCGCTGGCGTTGTTGTCTAACACATGCAATTTATCTTCACCATGCACGCTCGCCAAGGTTGGACGCATCAATTCAGTCAAGGTTTTATCATTGGTAGTCACCGGGGCGTAAGGTGCAATTTCGACTTTCACCTTGACATCATTGGCTGCGGCATTGTGTTCCAGCATTTTTGGCAAGTCTTTTAAAATGCCCTGACGTACATCTTCATTATTGGAACGGATGGTGCCGACCATATTAACCTGATCTGGAATGACGTTACCGGTGGTGCCGCCCTGAATGCTACCAATACTCACTACACCCATTCCTTTAGTCAGGTCAGCTTTACGGCTGATCAGACTTTGTAAATTGGTCACCATCTGGGCAGAAGCATAGATCGGGTCTTTACCTGTCCAAGGCATAGAACCGTGCACCTGACTGCCATTGATCTGAATACGTAAATGATCGGCACTATTCAAAATCGCACCATCTTTGTAGAAGATATTGCCACTTGGCATGCCTGCCATTACATGCATCCCGAAAATCACTTCAGGTTTTGGATTTTTTAAGGCACCGTCGGCAATCATTTTACGTGAGCCAATCTGATCGCCATGAGTGAAGTTATCGATATCTGCACCGCCTTCTTCAGCCGGCTGGAATACAAACACCACTGTCCCCGCAATTTTATCTTTATTGGCGGCCAGAACTTTGGCTGCACCCAATAACATGGCGGTATGTGCGTCATGTCCACAGGCATGCATCACATAAGATTCTTTGCCTTGATAAATGGCTTTTTGCTTGCTGGCGAAAGGCACCGGCGCAGTTTCTTTAATTGGCAATGCATCCATATCTGCGCGTAAGGCCATTACGGGGCCGGGTTTTGCACCTTTTAATACACCGATTACACCGGTTTTGGCATAGCCTTTACGTACTTCAATGCCATAGGATTTTAATTCTTTTTGGACCAGCTCCGAGGTTTTGAATTCCATGTTGCCCAGTTCAGGATGTTGGTGGATATGCTGGCGTAATTTGATGGTGTGTGCTTCAGCAGCTTGTACAGAATCATCAATCCAGTCGGCCAGGCTGAGCTGGCTACAGAAAAGAAGAGGGAGACAAAGGGAGATCTGCTTATACATGTTCATACTTCGGGAGAACCTTAAGAATTTGAAATGGTTAAAGTGATTCTTTAGGATGGCATACTGATCTAAATTCGACCAAAACTCTCTAAGTATTTTTTGATACCTTAAAGGTATTCTGGGTGTTAATATCTGTTCTCAAAGAGCTTTATTTGTTCTTTTACATTGTAAAAATATGTATCTAAATTGATTTTTTATATTTATAAGGTATGAAAATTATAAAAATTACAACTTGAAAAAGAATTAAGGAAAAAAGAAAAAACGATTCCATTTATATTAATAACTCTGATGAAGTGAAGATTTTTTAAACCTCTTAAAATAATTTTGGCACTTAGATTGCATTCATTCTTCCGTAATATTTTTATGACGGAAATTAAACGCATGTTAAAACCTTTGGCTTTATCTCTGGCAGTGGCTTCAAGCTTAAGTTTTATTTCGACAAGCATATGGGCTGAAGACTTTAAAATACTGAAACAGCTGGAAAATAAACCGACATTACTCAAAAGTGGTGAATATAAAGGTCATTATTATGTGCCGAGTACCTTGAATACCATTACGTGGGGTTATCTGCCAAATAAAGATGCAAAACCTGTTTTAACTGTCCCTTCAGGTAGCACAGTTACTTTCGATACGGTTTCACATGAAGGGCTGCTAGAAGATCAGGGCCGCAATGCAGAGAAATATTTCACCTCAAAAGGCGTCAAGCCTGAGCATGTATTGGATGAAGCCAAGCTGATCACGAATTCCAAATTAAAACATGATTTCCATAAAGATGGACCACACATTATTACTGGGCCTGTCTATGTAGAAGGGGCAATGCCGGGCGATATTCTAAAGGTGGAGATTCTAAAAGTTGAACCGCGTGTGCCTTATGGTGTGATTTCAAACCGTCATGGCAAAGGGACCTTACCCGAATTCCCGAAACGTCAGAAACATGAGCATGCATCTCCAGCCAATCCTGAGGCTTATGGCAACGTGTCCATTTTTACCCCAATTGAGAAAAATGCGTATGGTGTATGGGAAGGCGTTTTAAAAACTGAATCTGGTAAAGCGATTCGTTTCCCGCTGAATCCGTTTATGGGCACCATGGGCGTTGCACCAAATACCAGTGAGCCTGTGCACTCTGTGCCACCATCATTTTATGGCGGGAATATCGACATCAATGAATTAGGAGCAGGGGCTACGGCCTATTATCCTGTACAGGTGCCAGGTGCTTTATTCTATACAGGCGATAGTCACTTTGTACAAGGTGATGGTGAGGTGGCTTTAACTGCCCTGGAAGGTTCGGCACGTGCGACTTTAAAATTCACTTTGCTTAAATCTGGAAAAGATAAAATTCCGGGTGCAGAGATTAAACAGCCGCTGGCTGAAAATGCTGAATTCTGGATCACGCCGGGTCTGGATGAAGACTTGGACGAAGCCATGCGTAAATCCACCCGTGAAGCGATCCGTTTTCTGGTCAATGAATATGGCATTTCTGAAGAAATTGCCTATGCCTACTTAAGTGCTGCCACTGACTTTGAAGTGTCTCAAGTGGTGGATCGAACCAAAGGTATTCATGCGATGATTCGCAAAGCGGACTTTAAGGAGTTTAAGAAAGAAGAGAAGTAATTTTTTTTTATTTAGTTTTTTATTTTGTGCTTTTGCCAACTGATTCAGGCATGGTCAGTTGGCTTTTTCTTTTGTGATACTTTGAAAATGTTTAGAATGTTGATAATAAAAATTCATTTAAGTTAAAAGGGGTGGGTGTGGCAGAGCAGAATAATAATGAAGTGATGATTCAGCTTCCGTGGACAGTGCCACAACAACCAAATATACAAACGATCGTATTGCAACAACCTGCTAAAACACACATGGAGTTGAATGCTTCGACAGATAAAACAGCCATTTCCTCTTTTGCACTTTCAGTAGTGATTGCTCTGATTTTCGGTGCATTGGCAACGTGGCTTGCTTATTGGTATGGACGTAAGAGTTTTGAGTTAACTAAACAAGGCTTTAATTTAACATTAGAGCAAATAGGAAAGTCAGTAGAGCAAACACTGAATTCTAATAGAGAACTTTATCAAAGTCAGAAAGACTTGCAATTAATGCAGATTAAGTCTACACATCGACAGGATTGGATAAATAATATTAGAGAGTTATTTAGTGAAATTTTAATTGTAAGAACAAAAATGAATATAGTAATAGCAAATGATTTCTCTGTTCAAAGTAAGGAGGCATTAATAGATTATTTAGTGGAATTTAGAAAACTTACTCATAAAGTTACCTTATATTTAAATCCTTTGGAGGAATCATCGGAAATCATATTATCAGATATGAGAAAAATCGACTCTCTAGTTACTAAGTGCTTTAATAAAGATATTATCGATAATGAGTTGGATGAATTAAGCAAAATACTTATTTCTAAAACTCTTGTACAAAACATTCAAAAACTATTAAAAAAAGAATGGGAAAGAGTTAAAAAGGGAGAATAAATCTCCCTTATGAATTACTTCTCTTTCGGCTCAGGTGGGGTCATCCCAAACTGCAAATACGCCATATTCGTTGCAATACGACCACGTGCAGTACGCATCACATAACCTTGCTGAATCAGGTAAGGCTCAATAACATCTTCAAGCGTGCCTGAATCTTCTGCCATGGCTGCGGCCAAGGCTTCAACACCGGCAGGACCGCCATCAAAACGCTCAAGAAGCATAGATAAATAGCGGCGGTCGAGCGTATCTAAACCATCTTTATCGACTTTGAGCATGTCCAAAGCACGTTGGGCCATATCCTGATTGATTTCACCAGTCCCTTTGACCTGAGCGTAATCACGAACTCGACGTAACAATCGGTTAGCAATACGCGGTGTACCTCGTGAGCGACGGGCAATTTCTTTTGCGCCATCTCCAGTCATCGGTACATCCATCAAGTTGGCTGAACGTTTGACAATGTGGGTTAAATCTTCAACCGAATAAAACTCTAAACGCTGTACGATTCCGAAACGGTCACGCAGCGGAGAGGTGAGTAGACCGGCACGTGTGGTGGCTGCTACCAAGGTAAATGGAGGTAAATCCAGTTTAATCGAGCGCGCAGCAGGGCCTTCACCAATCATGATGTCGAGCTGATAATCTTCCATTGCCGGATACAGGATTTCTTCAATCACGGGTGAAAGACGGTGAATCTCGTCAATAAACAGGACATCACCTTCTTCCAGATTGGTTAGCATCGCGGCTAAGTCGCCGGCACGTTCCAGAACCGGACCAGAAGTTGACTTAAGATTGCCACCCATTTCTCGGGCAATAATATTGGCCAACGTTGTTTTACCCAGACCTGGCGGGCCAAAAATCAAGGTGTGATCAAGGGCTTCTTCACGGCCACGTGCTGCGCCAATGAAAATTTCCATTTGCTCGCGGACCAATGGTTGACCGATGTAGTCATCGAGGGAAGTCGGGCGGATGGCACGATCGAAATGATCTTCGGGTTTTTCAGAACCACTGATGAGACGGTCTTGCATAACGTTTATATACCAATATTTTAGTGATCCTTTGAGCTGGTAATTTTGACACGGTCTCAAATATGGATCTGAATCCTAAGATTTTCGCCTAGGCGAGGAATTGAATTTTTGCAGAGTCTTTCCAATCAGATTTATATCTGAGTATTAACCTGCGGTTCGCCTTACTTTTGTTTCGGCAAAAGTAAGCAAAACCACTGTCATTCGCAAAACTCGTCGAATATTGATTCTTATCGAATATATCGCAGAAACATTTAACTATAAATGTCTCCTGCCTCAAACAGTTGCGAATGACTTTTACACGTATCAGACTTTATCCTGTAACTTGGATATCATCTCTATTTATTCATCGACTTTAATGCAGCCCGGATAATATCACTGGCTTCAGTAAATTCACCTTTGGCAGCATTCACCAGTTTTTGTGCTTCAGCAGGTTTATAGCCCAAGGACTGTAATGCAGCTTCCGCTTCAGCCACGGCTGAATTGCCCATAAACTGAATTTGTGGTGCAGTTGAATTGCTTGGTGCAGCACCTGAAGCCATGGCTTTAAAGCGGTCACGCAATTCAATCATCAAGCGTTCTGCAGTCTTTTTACCCACCCCCGGAACTTTTACCAGAGTGTTGATATCTTCATGTTCAACAGTATGGATCAGCATTTCCACACTTAAAGTTGAAAGGATACCAAGCGCCATTTTCGGACCAACGCCGTTCACCTTTAATAAGGTGCGGAAAATGGTTTTTTCCTGCGCATTGATAAAGCCATAAAGTAACTGGGCATCTTCACGCACAGCCAAATGCGTCCACAAGGTAATTTTCTGGCCTTTTTGCAACTGACAGAAAGTGGTTAAAGGGGTGTCAATCTCATAACCTACGCCGTTCACATTTAATAAAACAGTCGGTGCTTCCAGCGCCAGCACTTCCCCAATCAGGCATCCAATCATTTTTTATACATACTCAAATTTAATACAGGCATAGTAGTCAGCATTTTCGATAAAGGCAAAACTCTATCATTCAAAAGCAGTGATTTTGCTGAGATTGTCATCAGGTGCTCGCTCGCATCAGAGCAATCCGGCTTTATTGCCATGCAGTTCCTGCGCCAGATTATAAGCCTGATGATCGGAGAACTTGGAGACAATATCCAGTACCTGCATAATATTGTCATAATGATCAGCGCTAAACTGCGCACCCGAACGTTTTAAAATAGCCATTAAACGCTGTTCCTTAAAGCTTAAGGTTTTGTGCGGTGTGGTCAGTGGAATAAAGGCATCCAGAATCGTTTGTAAACTTTGATGCGCAATAATTTCCAGACCGGCTTTTTGCGGGTGTTCGAAGATCTTGTCTCGCGCCAGTTCTTTGGCCCGGTTAATGCCAATCTCAATGTCGGCACTACAATAACCCAGCAATGAACCTTGTAGTTGGCCCATCAGAATTTCCTGCTGATGTCGGGCAAAGGCTGTGGTGACTTCATCTACCAGACGTTTCATGACCCGGCCACGTAAGGCGGCAATTTTTTGTTGCCAGGTGGTATTAGGCAGATTGATTTCTTCAGGTGTGCCATATTCTCCCAGCAAGTTCAGAAAGACTGGCTCGACTTCGGCATAACTGAGCATATTCAGGCTAATACCATCTTCCAGATCAATCAGGGCATAGCAGATATCATCCGCAGCTTCTAAGAGATAGGTCAGCGGATGACGACAATAATGATATTCACCAAGCTGGATTAATCCTAGCTGTTCAGCAATTTCCTGCAAAATCTCTTTTTCAGACTGGTAACAACCAAATTTAGGACGTCGGCTGGCCGGGGTGTTGCCGGTCGGGTCAATGGCCTCAGAGACCCATGGGTATTTAAGATAGGCGCCGAGTGTGGCATAGGTCAGACGCATGCCGCCATCATAAGGATGATAATCGATCTTGGTCAGCAGGCGCAGGCCTTGGGCATTGCCTTCAAACTGGCGTACATCGGCTTCCTGTTCAGGACTCAAATCTTTTAAAAAGTCGGTATGAGAAGCATCGTCAAACCATTCCCGAATGGCGTATTCACCAGCATGACCAAAAGGCGGGTTACCAATATCATGCGCTAGACAAGCAGCCTGAATGATGGCACCGACATCGGCCGGAGAAATCCAGGCAGGTAAATTATCTTTGATTTTCTCGGCAGCCAGCATACCCAGTGAACGGCCAATACAGGAGACTTCTAGCGAATGGGTTAAGCGGGTATGAATGCCATCATGCTGGGTCAGTGGATGGACCTGGGTTTTGCGGTTTAACTGCCGGAAGCTTTGGGAAAAAATAATACGGTCATAATCTTTATGAAACGGGCTACGTGCCAGTTCAGTGCTCTGCTTTTTACTACCAATCCGAACTGTCGAAAGCAGTTCTAACCAACGCATTTGAGTCATTTATCATTATTCAGTGATCCACTATTTGCATCATGCCAAAAAACTAGCTCCTGCACTAGGGCAGTGCGACATGAATTGTCATGCTGCCTATTGTTATTTTAGTCAGCTGGAAAAGACTGAGAATTAAAAATCGAAATCATCAAATGAACAATAAAAAGCAGGCTCAATGGCCTGCTTTTTGTTTAGGATGAAGAATCAAATTAGCTCTTCACCATTTTTCTTGGCCTGTTGTGTGTCTTTATAGACATTCAGGCAAATCGTGAACAAGACCAGGCTTGCCACCAATGGCCAAAAAAGTACATATAGGGTCAATAATTGACTTGTCATCTGAAATCTCCTTATTTACTTTTCTCAGATAGCTGGTGAAATTCAATCACCATCTTGTTGATTTGCTTAAAATCAAATTTTTCTTTGCTGTAGAATAGCGTCAACACAGTACATACCAGCGCACTACTGCCATACGCTGTCAGTGAGCTTAACAAGGTGCCGTATTCACGCAAGAAGCCGATGGTCCATGGCATGAAGCCAATACTGGCCAATATGCCAACGACCAGACCCACTTTCTTGCCGAAGAAACCAAAGGTCATCAAACCCAGCACCACACCAATCCCCAGGGTCGCAACGAGTTCAAAGCCAAGTGCGATCAATCCCTGAATCGGAAGCCATTCAAAACGTACTATCAGAAAGCTGAAAAATGCGAGGCCCACTGACCAGTTAAAGGCCCGGGCATTCACCTTGTCCCAATACAGGCTGACAATCACCGGGAATACAATAGAGCCCCAAAGCGCACCCACAAAAATCAGCATCGACAAAATGTCAAACTTCAAGGTGGCAATCACAATCCCCAGCATGGTGGCAACGATCATGGTCATACGGCCAATAAACAGCATTTTCTTTGGATCAGGACGGTTTTTCGCAATCTGTTTGCCATAAATGTCCGTCATGACAATCGCAGACAGGGCAGACAGATCCGAGTCAGCGGTAGAAGACAATGCTCCAATCACCATGATGAATAACAGCGCGACCATAAATGGAGAAAGATAAGTCGCTGCCATTTGCGGAATCAGGTTATTCAGGTTGCCATCAATGGGCTGAATACCTGCAAATAGTGCCAATAACCCCAGCATGCCTAGACCAATGACAATTGCAGCATAACCAATGGTTGCAGTGATAAAACTTGGTTTGATCAGGTCTTCACGGACTGCAAACAGGCGCTGGGCAATGGTCTGATTACCAATCGCGTAGGCCAATACGGCAACAAAAAATGGTGCGCCTTGTTCCAAGAAGGCTGTTTTAGAGAAAAAATCCAGCTGCTCCGGTTGCAGGTTATGAATCCCGCTTTGAAACAGGGAAGGTCCACCTAAGGTGAAGAACAAGGTTGGAATAATGATCACAGCCGCGACAATCATCGCCACCAGTTGACCAAAATCGGTAAACACCGAAGAACGGAAGCCCGACCAGAGGGTATAGGACAGCACACCAATTCCGGTAATCAAGACCCCATGGATAAAGCTGAGGGGAGACAGAATTTCAACCAGCGCACCTGCTGCGGTAAAGTTTACCATCAGACTGATCACGCTTCCGACAATATTGGAGCCTGCCAGAATCATCTGGCTCTGGTTGCCATGCCGGGCATGCATGATTTCTGCCAAGGTATGTGCATTAGGCGCCAGTTCACGAAAGCGTTTGCCGAAGGGATAGATAAATAAAATCATCAGCGCACCCCACAAACCATAGTGTAGGGCACCAGAAACGCCGTATGTATAGCCAGATGAAGCTGCTGCATAAAATGATGCGGCCCAGATCCAGGTGGCGGTCATACTGGCCGCAGACATTCCAAATCCGATGGAGCCATTCGAGACCATATAGCCATCAACATTTTCATTTTTCTGTTTGATACGTAACGATAGTAAAAAAGTGATGCCATAGAAAAGCACCATCAATAGTACAGTTGCTGTACTAGTGAATTGAAACATACATACTCCTTAAGCGGGTCACCTTTTGTTTTTGAAAATTAAATCATTGGTGACAGATTAAGGCTCTAAAATAGACAGAGCAGTGAAGCTATAGAACATCAAAAAATTAGTGTCCGAATATAGAATTTATATTCATCTCTACAGCAGAAAGGAAAAACCATTGCCAGGCCCAGAATTTGGACAATTCCTCAGCAATTCGGTTAGAGCTTAACATAAAATCATCAAATTTACTGATGAAGTGTCTATTTGGTAAGATTCTTAGCTGATATAGACGTGTGAGTCTGTTGCTTTATTAGTTGAATAAAAAAGAAAATTTTAGATATTTTTTTATTAATTACAAATATTTATTTTAAATTTTTCGAGTTAAATAAAACCTGAGAATACGGATTAAATAAAAAAGGTAACAAAATTTTATTATTAATCATTTCTTCATTATTTTTTTATATAGGCATCATAATTCCTGGTAAATTTTCTTATAAATACGAGTGGTATTTTGCTATTTATATTCTGCTTTTTGCGCATAATAGAACTAATGAATAAGTGATGAAATTTCAAAATATTGGCTATGATAGGATAATTTTGTCTATATCATTTTTGGTCTTTTAGATGAGTAAATTTCGCTTAATTATGATCTGAGAAAATAAATATCAAATATGAAAGAATAAAGGGATCAAATAAGGGATTTTATTTTTATTCTTTTAGAAGATGAGAGTAGGTGTCCGGTTTTTTCCCCGCAGATGATGTCAAATTAAAACACCACTCATTATTAATTACTCATTTATATGGCGGAGTAATTTTTGTCGGATGCTGTAATGGCGGAGACGAGCGGAGAATTGCTCTTTGTATTTCATAAAGGCAGAAGACCTTTAACCAGTTTTCTAATCTTAAAAGTCAAAGTTAAGAGTCAATCAAAATAATTAAAAACAGTCTGCAAAAAATACGACTTCATGAAATCTTGTAATCAAGTATTTCATTTTGGCCTAAATCGGAACTTTGACAGGTCATGACAATAAAACCTGAATTTGATTTTGCACTGATTGCTGTTGAAAAATAATACAATTTTTATGCAGAAAATTATTCTGAACCGGTTTTGATTTTTCTTGAAAAAAATGTGTTAACCTGTGCGACTACATTCAATTTTCCTGACTGAAAATAAACGAAATATTTTAAAAGTCCAGGATATTTCAGACGTAGTTTTCTGATTTGGCATCTAGCCGATTTCCTTATTTCACAGTAGAATATGCGCTCTCTCAAGTCACATTGTGGCATGGTTGTTCAGACCATCCCGTGGAGCCAAAATCAGCATGTTTATCGTTGCCGGTGCACCCGCACATTCTTCTTTTAAGAAAACTCAACTATTATCGCGTTTGACGTCAATTAGTTCTGTTCAATCAATTGAAAGTCAATGGGTCTACCTCTTTGACCAAGCGCTCAGCGAGCAACAACAGCAATCAGCTTTACAGCTTCTCAACGATGGTCAATCTTTTGAATTGCACCAGGCTGCAAGTGATGAAATCCAGATTTTAGTCACACCGCGCGTCGGCACCATCTCGCCTTGGTCCTCTAAAGCGACGGACATTTTCAAAAACTGTAATACGCCGGTTCATCGACTAGAACGCGGCGTTTTATTTACTTTGAAGGGCGTAAAAGAGCTCTCTAAAGAAGCATTGCAAGTACTTCACGACCGTATGACCGAAAGCGTATTCAATGCGATTGAAGATGCTGCGGTATTATTTGTAGAAACTGCGCCAAAACCACTGAACTCGATTGATATTCTGGGTGAAGGTAAAGAAGCACTGGTAAAAGCCAATAATGAATTTGGTTTTGCATTATCAATGGACGAAATTGATTACCTGACTGAGGCTTTCATCAAGCTAGGTCGTAATCCGAATGACATCGAACTGATGATGTTTGCGCAAGCCAACTCTGAGCATTGCCGTCATAAAATTTTTGGTTCGGAATGGACGATTGATGGTGAAGTTCAGCCATTGTCGTTGTTCCAGATGATCAAGAACACCTATAAAGAATCACCGACAGATGTATTGTCGGCTTATAAAGACAATGCTTCGGTGATTGTCGGTTCGGATACCCAGCGTTTTTATCCAACTCAAGAAGATAACGGGCATCAGGTTTATAAATACAAGAGCCAAGCTGCTCACATCCTGATGAAAGTGGAAACCCACAATCATCCAACTGCGATTGCACCATTTGCCGGTGCAGCGACAGGTTCAGGCGGTGAAATCCGTGATGAAGGTGCGACTGGTCGTGGCGGTAAGCCTAAAGCAGGTTTAACTGGCTTCACTGTATCTAACTTGAATATTCCGGGTTTTGAACAGCCTTGGGAAGAAAACTACGGTAAACCATCGCGTATGGCATCACCGTTACAAATTATGATTGAAGGCCCATTGGGTGGTGCTGCGTTTAACAACGAATTTGGTCGTCCTGCATTAAATGGTTACTTCCGTACTTTTGAACAAAACGTCAATGGCGATGTTAAAGGTTTCCATAAGCCAATCATGATCGCTGGTGGTTACGGAAATATCCGTCCAGATCACGTTGAAAAAGATCCGATCTTACCCGGCGATTTGCTGATCGTACTCGGTGGTCCAGCCATGCTGATCGGTCTTGGCGGTGGTGCTGCATCTTCTGTAGATAGCGGTAAATTGGGCGAGAACCTAGATTTTGCTTCGGTACAACGTGAAAACCCGGAAATGGAACGCCGTTGCCAAGAAGTGATCGATACTTGCTGGCGCATGGAAGACCACAACCCAATTGTGTCGGTACATGATGTCGGTGCGGGCGGTGTATCAAATGCCATGCCTGAGCTGGTGAATGACCATGAATTGGGTGCGGTGCTAGATCTTCGTAAGATTCCATCTTTAGAACCTGGCATGTCGCCGATGGAGATCTGGTCAAACGAAGCGCAAGAGCGTTATGTATTGGCGATTCGTCCATCTTCTTTAGAATTATTTGAGTCAATCTGTGCGCGTGAACGTTGTCCGTTTGCAGTACTGGGTGAGGCGACTGAAGCACGTCACTTAACCGTTGAAGATCCATTGTTCGGCAACAAGCCAGTGGATATGCCAATGCAAGTGATGCTTGGTGGTACACCACGTATGAGCCGTACCTACGAAACGATTGAACGCAAAGGCGATGACTTTGATGCAGCTAAAGTCACTGATTTAAAAGATGCGATTTATCGCGTTCTTAAAAATCCGACTGTTGCTTCTAAATCGTTCCTGATCAGTATTGGTGACCGTTCGATTACCGGTATGGTCGCGCGTGACCAGATGGTAGGTCGCTGGCAGGTTCCTGTCGCGGATGCTGCTGTGACTACAACAAGCCTTGTTGGTTACACTGGTGAAGCAATGGCAATGGGTGAACGTCCTCCAGTAGCGTTGTTGAATCCTGCTGCATCAGCACGTTTATCTGTGGCTGAATCGATCTCTAACATCATGTCTGCGAAGATTGAAAAAATCAGCGACATCAAATTGTCTGCAAACTGGATGGCTGCTGCGGGTCAACCTGGCGAAGACCAGGCATTGTTCGAAGGCGTGAAAGCCATCGGTATGGAAATGTGTCCTGCACTGGGTATCGCGATTCCAGTCGGTAAAGACTCATTGTCTATGCGTACCACCTGGAATGATGAAGGTGAAGACAAGTCTGTGACTTCTCCAATGTCGGGCGTGATCACTGCATTTGCGCCAGTGACTGATGTGCGTCAAACATTGACTCCTGAACTGAAAGATATTGAATCTATATTGGTTCGTATTGATCTGTCTAAAGGTCAGTTCCGTTTAGGCGGTTCGATTCTGGCGCAGGTATACAAAGCAATTGGTTCAGTTACTCCTGATGTGGATAGCTTCGATGACTTCAAAGCATTCTTCGCATTGGTTCAAGACTGGAACAACCGTGGTTTGATCAAGGCGTATCATGACATCGGTGATGGTGGTTTATTGGCGACTGTTGCAGAAATGATGTTCGCATCACGTCTGGGTGTTGCTCTAGAAGATCAATCAACTGCAAGCCTATTTGCTGAAGAGATTGGTGCAGTTCTACAAATTGCCAAAGCAGATTGGGAAGCATTACAAGCTGAAGTTGCAGCATCTACGCTTAAAGATGCAATTGCAGTGGTTGGTAGTGTAAACAATACGGACCAATTGTCTATCAATGGTCTGGTACTTGAACGTGCTGACCTGCAAGTGGCATGGACTGAAGTTTCTCATCAAATCCAGCGCCTACGTGACAACGTACAAACTGCAGATCAGGAATTTGCCTTAATTACTGATAAAGCGCACAAAGGTATTATCGCCCAACCAACATTCGACTTGAACGAAGCGATTGAAGCACCTTTCATTAACTTGCGTCGTCCAAATATGGCAATTCTGCGTGAGCAGGGTGTGAATGGTCATATTGAAATGGCGGCAGCTTTCGACAAAGTCGGTTTCAATACCGTTGACGTCCACATGAGTGACTTGCTGGCAGGTCGTATCAGCCTGGATGATTTCGAAGGTTTGGTAACATGTGGTGGCTTCTCGTATGGTGACGTGATGGGCGCTGGTGGGGGCTGGGCGAAATCCGTATTGTTCAATGCTAAATTGCGTGACCAGTTTGAGAAATTCTTCAACCGTCAAGAAACCTTCTCGCTCGGTATCTGTAATGGTTGTCAAATGTTGTCTCAATTGGCTCCATTAATTCCGGGTGCGGATGCTTGGCCACGTTTCCATCGCAATACGTCTGAAGTATTTGAAGCGCGAGCAGTGAACGTTCGTGTGGAAAAATCGAATTCAGTATTGTTACAAGACATGCAAGGTTCGATTCTGCCGATCGCTGTGGCGCATGGTGAAGGTCGTGCAGTTGCAACGGCGGAAAACTTTGCTGCACTGAATGCATCGAATCAGGTGGTTCTACGTTATGTCGACAGCCATGGCAATGCAACTGAACAATATCCGTTGAACCCGAATGGTTCACCGGAAGGTATTACCGGTGTAACCTCTCAGGATGGCCGTGCAACGATTATGATGCCGCACCCTGAACGTAACTTCCGCGCGCTCCAGCATTCCTGGAAACCAGAAGACTGGGATCAAGACGGTGCTTGGTTACGTATGTTCCGTAATGCACGTAAATTTATTGGCTAATTGATATAATCAAGAATTAAAAAAGCCCCGAAAGGGGCTTTTTTAATAAGCAAATTATAGATTTATAGGTGATTAGATATAGAATTGAAAAAGATTAAAAAATGAATAAAGAGTCCTCAAATGTCCGATTTAATTGAAAAAGTTTTACTTTTACAAGAATTGCTAATAGCTAGAGCTACTGATACTTATGAAAAAGGTTCTTCAGAGGCATTTATGCAGCTTAGACAATAGTTACTGACATTTAAAAACTTTTATGAATATATTCCATTTTTTATTAAAGACATACGCACATTAGATGAATTTGAAGCTAGGATTAAGTGGGATTTTGAATCTTACGCTGAACGTGAAAATTATATTTATTCGGAATTTAAAGAATTCTTTAATGTATTAGAAAGTCTAGATGTTCCTCCATTGGATCAGGTAGTACAGTTGAAGATTGCTGAATTAAGCTCGGATTATATACATCAAATATGGCAGAAAGCATTAGAGCGAAGAAGTACAGATCCCGAAGGTGCGATTACATTAGCTCGAACACTTTTAGAATCGACCTGCAAATATATTCTTGATGAATACGAAGTCGGTTATGGCAATGCTCCAGATATAAATCAACTGTATAGATTGGTGAGTAAAGAATTAAACCTTGCTCCATCTCAACATACGGAGCAGACTTTCAAACAAATTCTCGGAGGATGTAGTTCCATCATTGAAGGTTTAGGATCATTGAGAAATAAAGTGGGTGATGCTCATGGGCAAGGTAAAATAAACTTTAAACCTTCTCCAAGACATGCAGAATTAGCAGTGAATTTGGCTGGTACAATGTCCGTGTTTTTATTCTCATCTTGGAAATTAAAACAAGGTGAATGAATTTTTTATTATAAATATTGTTTTTAAATAGTATCTTAATTTTACTGTATGGAAAAATTAAAATAAATTCACTAACATAGGATTATTCAACCACCAATTTGGTGGATTTTTGCTTTTTAAGCATTCTGATTTTTTAATTTTTTTTCTTCCTGCTGAGTTGGTTTAGATTTTGCTTTTATATTGTATATAAAGTGCTATGGTATGTTTTATGCACAACTTTATTGCACTATAAAAGAAAGATGGAATAGATCGGTTCAGTATCAATTCTCAAAGATGAGGTGATGACATGGCTAAAACACTTAGAATAATGGATAAGGCGGCAATGCGTCAGAAAGGCTGGATGTTGTTTTGTATTGTTGTAGGACTACAAATATTGTTCGTTGTGGGCAGTTACTTGCTGCAGGGTTCTTGATCATCAGCTTTAAGAAAGCCACCATTAAGGTGGCTTTATAATTTAAATAACCAATTGAACCTGCTTCAATACCGCCTTTAACGTATTTTCATAATCAAAAGCTTTATTGGTACTGTCCTGATAACGCCAAGCCACATAACCATCCGGACAAACCAGTACTGCACCAGATTCATGAATTTCAGACTTGGCATTCCAGGTTCCATACACATCACGATAGTCACGTGAACCAATTTGAATCACATCCAGATAAGGTAAGTTCAGTGCTTCAGCAGCTTGCTTCCATCCTTTACCGGATAAACCTGTGAGCAGGGTAAAGCGACCTTTACCCGTAATATCCAGTGTCGACTGCTTTTGACCTTTGGCATTGATCAGCCAAGTATGCGGAACTTTAGCGCCTGGGCGAGTGGTTGCCTGTAAATAAAGCTGTTGATCTCGCTCAAATCTTTCAGGCTCAGATTCGCTAATCACTGCATTGGAGCTATATCGCTGGTTCAGCTCTACACCTTGTGCATTAAATTCGAAGTTTTTAATTTCCAAAGCTTCAAATAGTTTTTGACGGATTTCAGCACCTTGCTCATCTTCCGAAAAGATACGTTCCAGCATTTGTTTTTGTGTAGTCACACCATTGTCAAAACCAAAGACTTCTTTCAGGTATTTATAATCAAAACGTGATTGATTCGCTCGCGCCACAATTTGCTTGCCGACCGGTGCACGCTCAGTCGTATAGGAATCCAGCAGGGAAGGTGCAGCCCAGCCTTTTACTGCGTATGCTAGTTTCCAGCCTAGGTTAAAGGCATCCTGCATGCAGGTATTTGAACCTAGGCCACTCGATGGTGGATGACGGTGTACCGCATCACCACCGCAGAATACGCGACCTTTAGAATATTCAGTTGCCCAGGTCTGGTTCACATACCAGTACGACAATTTCTGGATTTCGACTTCTTCAACTTTCGCACCGACAAAGGCATTCAGGCGGGCACGTACCTGTTCTTCAGTCACTTGTGGTTCGCCTTTGGAAATGTCAAAGCCCCAACCCATAATCCATTCATGCCATGGCGTAATGGCACGTAACAATCCCATGCCGAGGTCGCCAAAGCTAGCTTCAGGATTCACGATCCATTGCAGAATCGCAGGACGGTGCTGAACGTATTGAGAAAGATCAGCTTTAAAGGTCACATAGACGGTACCGGCACGTGCCATCACGCCTTCCAGTGGCAAGCCGAGCTGTTCCAATACACGAGATTTAGCACCATCCATACCCACCAGATATTTTGCTCTTAAGTTAAATTCAGTATTGGTAATCCGGTTCAGGAAAGTCGCAGTCACGCCATCTTCATCTTGCACATGCGACAGATATTCAGTATTAAAGTTATAAACTGCACCACGTTCACCGGCATTCTTGACTAGTAAAGCTTCCATTTTGGGTTGGATCAAATCAACTAAAGGACATGGGCTGCCTTTGATATAATCGCCATGACGCTCATCACCTGTACCCCATGCACTTAAACGGGCAATTTCTTCACCCACCAGGCTGGTGGTAATCAGGCTTTCGCCCATCTGCTCCCAAGGTGTAGCAATCTCTTTAACCTGTTCTTCAACACCTAAATCACGTAATACTTCCATGGCACGCTGATTGGTAATATGTGCACGTGGACTATTGGCCAGCCAGCTAAACTGGGTAAACAGTTGTACCTTGATGCCATAATTGGCCAAGGCCAGACCTAATGTTGAACCTGCAGGACCGGTACCAATGATCAGAATATCAGTGTCATAGTGTTGTGTCATACAAGACTCCATGTGTATAGGTGAAGAACAAGCTATCTATATGATCAGGCAGTCTAGTAAAACAGGATCTGTTGATATAGCGATATTCATATAAACTATCGACCTATTCTTATTTGCAATACGTGGGTCATAATCTTAAGATGCTGACCTGATCAGAAACCGGGCAGGCTATGGAACTTCGACGTTTACGCTATTTTATCACCGTGGCGCAGCAACAAAGTTTTACCAAGGCCGCCGAAAAGCTGTTTACTGCCCAGCCGTCATTAAGCCAGCAAATTAAGGATCTGGAACAGGAAGTAGGCGTTGTCCTGTTTGATCGTTCATCCAGAAAAGTCAAACTCACCGATGAAGGACAAGCTTTTCAGATCTATGCCGAAAAAGCACTGGAAAATGCCAAGTTGGCAGTGGCAGCAGCACGTCAGGTTGCACAGCAGAAAAACAATCAGATTCATATTGGCTTTCTGAATGTGGCAGAAATCAAAGTGATGC